>JAFTNB010000136.1 GCA_017452115.1 Alphaproteobacteria bacterium | reverse complement strand
TCAAATTGAAATCGACACCACAATGATTGAGCTCGACGGTACAGAAAATAAAGGTCGCATGGGGGCTAATGCTATTTTGGCTGTATCTATGGCTGTTGCAAAAGCTCAAGCTGAAGAGTCAGGTTTGCCGCTCTATCGCTACCTCGGCGGTACAATGGCTCGTACACTTCCGGTTCCAATGATGAATATCGTTAATGGTGGTCAACATGCTGATAACCCAATTGATATTCAAGAATTTATGATTATGCCGGTTTCTGCTTCTTCTATTAAAGAAGCTATTCGCATGGGGGCTGAAATCTTCCATACTTTGAAGAAGAACCTTAAAGCAGCATGTCATAATACTAACGTTTGTGATGAAGGTGGTTTTGCTCCTAATCTTCAATCTGCTGAAGAAGCTCTTTCTTTCATCGTTAAATCTATTAACGATGCCGGTTATAAAGCCGGTGAAGATGTTGTTCTTGCTATTGACGCTGCTTCTTCCGAATTTTATGAAAACGGCAAGTATGAGATGAAAGGTGAAGGAAAATCTTATACTAATGCTCAAATGGTTGAGTTCTACAAAGATTTGTGTTCTCGTTTCCCCATTTTCTCTATTGAAGATGGTATGGCTGAAGATGACTGGGAAGGTTGGAAAATGCTTACCGATGCTATCGGTGATAAAGTTCAACTCGTTGGTGATGACCTTTTTGTTACAAATCCAAAACGTTTGGCTATGGGAATTGAAAAAGGCGTTGCTAATTCTATTCTCGTAAAAGTAAACCAAATCGGTTCTTTGACAGAAACCATGAAAGCTGTTGATATGGCTCATCGTGCTGGCTATACTGCTGTTCTTTCTCATCGTTCAGGCGAAACAGAAGATACTACAATTGCAGATATTGCTGTAGCAACAAACTGTGGTCAAATCAAAACCGGTTCTATGTCACGTACAGACCGTATGGCAAAATATAACCAACTCATTCGTATTGAAGAAGAATTGGGCGATATGGCTGTTTATGCTGGTAAATCTATTTTGAAAAAATAATATAATTATATATTAAATTTTAATAAGGAGTTGAAGTTCAACTCCTTATTTTTTTTACATGATTGAGAAAATTAACAAAATATTAATTATTCTGTTGACTGTTTTCTAAAATCTGATTGATGAAATCAAATATAATAATATACATGTATTTAAAATTTTATTTTTCAGTAGCCTTTTTTAATTCTTCTGCCAATTTATTTCCACTGGTCACACTATAGCTACTCAGAGCAATTTGCATGGGCATCTCCGGCCGTGTAGCTGAATCAGTAACTTTTTCTTCTTTTGCTTCATTATTTTCAGGTGTTGTTTCAGTTTTATTTTCAGATTCTTCAGCTGGTAATGGGGCTTGACTTTTCTTTACTTCTAGAGGAAAAATTTGTACTCCATTTTGTGTGAAAGCAGAGTTAGAAGTTTCTGTTTGAGTAGAACTTTTATTTTTTTCTGATGTTCTATTCATTTCTTTATGTGCGGTTTGTTGAGCTGATTGTTTTTTTTGTATATCAGCTAACACCGGAGAAAGTTTTTCAGAATATTTAGGTAATCTCATAATCATATATCCGGTACCTCCGCCATAAGCTGGACCGGATACACCGATTGAATAATATCCTCCTATAAAACCGAAATCCAAATCTATATAGTCTATAGCAATAACTGTTTTAACTGTCGAATAACCTATAGTTGTCATCTTGCACTTATAACCAATATCTTCAATCATAATATGATTTATGTTTCTGGCAAAAGATACCGATTTGGCGGCTGTGCAGTCTGGTGATTGTCCGTTATACGTAACATTATAATTCAGTACTAAATTGATTTGTTGATTTTTACTACCGATAATCACATCAGTAATGTTCACGGAGTCAATATACATATGCGCCGGAGTAATCCCAACTTTAATAGGCATTGTTAAATAATTCTCTGTACAAGTACGAGTTCCTGCATTCGCTTGACAAATCAAAGCAGTTTGATGGTTATTATTTTCGAATAGATGCACTAAACTATTATATACATATTCTCTCGACATAGATAGATTCGCCGGAGCACATTGTCTGCTTCTGCATACTACAACCGAATTAGGATCGCGTAAGGGAGTATTAATCATATCTTTTGAACGAGCTTTGGCGATTTCTTCTTGCAGTGAATCCCAATTAGTCATTCTTTGCAAATTAAAATTTCCGCATCCTGCAAATAGGAGCATCGCAAGAGGTACAGCAATTTTTCTATAGGTAGTATTCCGCACTTTAATAAACCTTTTCTAATAAACCTGAAGTTATCATAAGCCAAATAATTGCAAACAACAAATAAATTTGTTAGGTTATTAAATATTTTATTGGATTTAAGGAGCAAAATATTGATTCTGATGATTTTGAGTTCACTGCTTATTGGTATAAGCTGTGCCGGAGAAACAATTGAAGTTGTTGATGGGGATAGTTTGTTTATAGGTAAACGAGAAATTCGTCTTTCCGGTATTGATGCTCCCGAATATCGCCAAGAATGTTATGATTCGCAAAATAATCCCTATCCTTGCGGCCGGCAGGCTGCTCAAGCTTTGCGTAAAATGATAAAAAATGGCAATATTACGTGTCGAATAGTTGTAAAAGACAAATATAAGCGTGAAGTATCTGTCTGCTCCAGCGGTGGTGTTAATTTAAATAAACAAATGGTTACGGATGGCTGGGCGGTTGCTTATACGCGTTATACCAAAGATTATATTTCAGCCGAACAAAAAGCAAAAAAACAAAAGATAGGTATTTGGCAAGGACGATTTTTAAAACCTGAATATTACCGGATTCTGCATAAAGAAAAAAATAATCCGCATTAATTAAAAAAAATAGCTAGTTTTCTGTTGACACCAGAAAAAACTTATGTATATTGCAATCAACGTTTTATGTTTAAAATATAAAGGTGAAAAAAATGTACGCAGTAATTAAAACAGGCGGAAAACAATATAAAGTAAGCACAGGCGATGTTTTAAAAATTGAAAAAATCGCCGGCGAAGCAGGTTCTGAAGTTATTTTTAATGAAGTTTTGGCTATTGATGAAACAGTAGGAACTCCGTTAGTTTCTGGAGCTAGTGTTAAAGCTTCTGTTATCAAACAGGCTCGTGATGCTAAAATCATTGTTTTCAAAAAGAAAAGAAGACAAAACTATCGTCGTAAAAACGGTCACAGACAGAGTATTACTCTGGTTAAAATTACCGAAATCTGTGGAAAATAGTTAAGGGAGAATACAGATATGGCACATAAGAAGTCTGGTGGTAGTTCCAATAACGGACGCGACTCCGAAGGTCGTCGTTTGGGTGTGAAGAAATTTGGTGGTGAAAGCGTAATTGCCGGAAACATCATTATTCGTCAACGTGGTACTCAATATCACCCCGGTGCGAATGTTGGCATGGGTAAAGATCATACTATATTTGCAAAAACAGCTGGTAAGGTTGCATTTAGCAAAGGTGTGGGCAACAGAAATTTTGTATCTGTTATTGCTGACTAACAAACACAAGGTTTATGCTAAAGGGGTGTTGAAAAACATCCCCTTTACTTTTATAAAAAATAAGTTAATTTATAATCAGGTAACAATATTAAAGATATAAACAATGAAGTTTTTAGATCAGGCAAAAATATTTGTAAAATCAGGTGATGGCGGAGCCGGTTGTGTATCTTTTCGCCGCGAAAAATACATTGAATTCGGCGGTCCGAATGGTGGAGATGGCGCTAAAGGCGGCGATATTATTCTGGAGGCCGTTCCCAATCTCAATACCCTGATTGATTTCCGTTATCAGCAGCATTTTAAAGCAAAACGTGGCGGTAATGGTATGGGTTCTGATAAGTCCGGCGCTAAAGGAGATAGTATCACTATCAAAGTTCCGGTTGGAACAGAAGTCTTGGCTGAAGATGGAGAAACCCTAATTGTTGACATGATTACACCAGGGCAGACATATTTGCTTGCCAAAGGTGGTGATGGCGGACGTGGTAATGCCAAGTTCAAAACTTCTACCAACCAAGCCCCTCGTTATGCCGAACCGGGATGGCCAGGGCAGGAAATGTGGATATGGTTACGGCTCAAACTAATTGCCGATGTTGGTTTAGTTGGTTTACCTAATGCTGGAAAATCTACATTTTTATCATCAGTTTCTGCAGCTCGTCCAAAGATTGCCGCTTATCCTTTCACCACGTTGCATCCCAATCTTGGAGTGTCTTGGGTTGATAATTATGAAGTAATTATTGCCGATATCCCCGGTTTGATTGAGGGAGCACATGAAGGAGTCGGTTTGGGTG
>JAFTNB010000009.1 GCA_017452115.1 Alphaproteobacteria bacterium | reverse complement strand
CTGGCTGATAAATATCACGATGACCGCTTCTTAACGGATATGTTAGCTCGTTTGGCGGCAAAGGTAAAATCATCAGAACCGGCAACTACAAAACCAATTGTTGTTTCTCCTCATGTCGGAGCAGCAGAAGCATTATTTAGTATTGCTTCTACCTTGCGTCAAGGAATTGCAAGTGTTGATTTAGCGCATATGTTTATTAGTCTGTCCTTATACGAAAATCCCAAATATGATTTAGCAAAATTATTGCTTGCTGATATTCTTGAACAACGGGAAATGTATGCCGCTGCAAATAATATTTATGAAGAAATTGATAAAAAATCTGAAGCTTACTACACAGTACAATTAAAAAAAGCGGCTAATTTTGTACTGATGGATGATTATAAATCTGCTGAACTTTTGCTTAAGGCTATGGATATTGAAGGGTATCAAAATTACCAATTATACTTAGATTTAGGCGATGTTTTACGTGTAAATGACAAACAATCTGAAGCAATTGAATATTACAATAAAGCAATTGATAAAATCAGTACTTTGTCCGCAGATAATTGGGTTCTTTTTTATGCTTTAGGTATATCTTATGAACAAGATGAACAGTGGGATAAAGCAGAAGAAAGCTTTTTGAAAGCTTTAGAGTTGAGTCAAAATCATTACCTCGTTCTAAATTACTTGGGATATAGTTGGCTTAAACAAAATAAAAATCCGGAACAAGCATTTGAAATGATTGTTGATGCTTATAATCAATCTCCTAATGATGGGCACATTCTTGATAGTATAGGCTGGGCTTTTTATCGTCTTGGATTATACAAACAGGCAATTGTATATATGGAAAAAGCCGCAGAATTAGAACCTGCTAATGCAGTTATTAGCAATCATTTAGGCGATGCTTATTGGTTTGTTGGACGTAAAAATGAAGCTGGTTTTCAGTGGAATCATGTACTTTCTATGAAAGATGATACTAAAGAGGTGGATTATGATGAGGTGAAAGAAAAAATAAAAGGTAAAGCACCTCAAAATAATGTTCTGACATATGATAATTCCGTCATAGAAAAGGCTATCAGCGAAATATCCAAAGACTAATCTTGAAAACATAAATTTTGTACTCATATATTCTACATTAGTAGGAGATGTGATATGGAAATGTATTTGTTTTTATCTTTTATATTATTATATCTGTTAATGTCATTCTTTGTTAGCAAAAATATACAATATAAAATTTGGACTTCTGCATTTATCGTTGTTTTTGTTATTGCCGCTATTGCAATTGCATTTTTACGTGTCAGTAATCAGGATGTAATGATGAATGCAGGTGAATTAAACTGGTATTATATGCTCTATTTAGCAGGTTCTATGGCCGTAGTTTTAGGTGCAATAAATCTATGGATGTACCGTAAACCTTTATGGCGCATCTTTTTTGAAACAGATGATGATATAGACGAAGATAATGAACGTTAAGCCGCTTTTAGCAATATATTGCGATTCCTACCATTAATAACTGCCATATACTGGTTTTTTTTGAACAATTTAAACCGTTTTTTTAGATTTAATAAACGAGATGTATAAGCAAAATCAGCAGTAGAAATAATAAGTTCTTTATTAGGTCCGGAAAGTAATTTAACATTAGAAAGTTTATCAACAATTTTTCTTAACTCTTGTTCATTTTTCCAGCCTTTTGCCCCCATGACGCTGCGAGAAATTTTAATTCTTTCACCATTCCATGGTTTGGAATATTGATTTTCTGCTTCTTTTGCGGTTATAGATAACAAAATTAAAAGATTATCATTAACTTCATTCATATTATCAGAGGCGTGGACTAAATATCCTCCGCCGGTCCATTGACGATAAGTGTATTTGTCTTTAATTGCATTAGCATTGCTTTGCATTCCACTATGATGTTCATCATTTACCATATTCGGATTATTATCATAACAAAGAACTAACGTAAATTCGCCGGTTCCGCATTCTTTTTCTTTTTTACCACCGGATGGTAGGCGTTTACCATAGAAGCGAGAAAGATTGTTAACAAATTCTGTTTGAGGCCACTTAATATCAAATATTTGTAAAATTTCATATTTTGCAGATATATCATTTAATATCTTTTCTTCATGTTTACGTCCGTTTTCCCATATTAAAAATAGCTGTAACATTTTTTCCATTTTACGCCTCATATTATATCCTACGCTATAAATAGTTATGTACCTTTTTTTATTATAAATCAACTCTTAATTTGGGGCATTTCTAGGTATCATTTCTTTTTTCTTGATTCAATTAGATGAATATGCTACATCTGCATTAATAAAAAAATTATTGTATCACAAAATTATAAATTTTATATTATGAAGCAAAAACTTACACTTGAGAATTTGTTGTATGGACTCAGATGTCCGGACACATGGATTAGGCGAGCAACTTGGGAATATTTTTGCCGTAATTACGCAGATAATCCTATTTGCAAAATAGAAAATATTGATTTTAGTCAAACTGATTGTTGGGGGACTCCGGTTTATTCGCTTGCGGAAATGTATACGGAATTTTTCTTGGTGACCAATAATTACAAAGATGATAACCACTGTTGTCATTTTTTCAAAATATTGGAACAAGATAATTCCTCTTTGGCCGCAGAACATCTGATTAATCTAACCACAAGGGGGATATATCCGGAATATAAAAAACAAATTCTTACTATTCTGCAAAATAGAAAATATGATTCTGTCGATAGTTTGATTTTAATGTTAAATAGTTTGCGTTTGGATAATGAAAAAGTATTCTCACCAATTGTAATTAATAATATTAAGAATTTTGAACTATCCCTAACTCAGCTTGAAAAAGTTTGTGATGTTCTGAATAATACATTATTTCGACAAGACAAGCACCAAGGCTTTTGTTTGGAGTTGCTGAAAAGTTTGAAGATAACAAAAGATGAATGCACTCCGCAAAAATTGCATTTATTGTGGCAAAGTATTACTATTGGTTATTTCAATTCCGATGAAAAAAATACAGAATATTTAGAACTGTTTTCCCAACTGATTTGCGAACATTGCCTTAGTGATATGAAACCGGT
>JAFTNB010000135.1 GCA_017452115.1 Alphaproteobacteria bacterium | reverse complement strand
TAAGCATATATATATTTGATGAGCGGTGATGATAAAGCGGCGCAAATAGCTTATGAAGAAGCTGCAGCTTTGTATGAAGCAGAGCATATAACCTTAAAAGAAGCTGCTGTGTTGCGGGCGGTTGCTCGCTTGGAGATGAAACATAAAAACTATGACAAGGCTCATGATATATTGGAAAAATGCCGTGCGCTTTATCGGGAGAACGGAGATTTGCTTGGTGAGGCTAGTTGTTTGTCGGCAATTGGCAGTTTGCGTTATATTATTCGTGATATTCCTAATGCTCGTAAGGCATTGATGAAAGCGGTGTATCTTTATGGAAAAGCCGGACATCATTTTGCTGAAGCAGAGGCTTTGCTGTATTTGGCTCGCGTAGAGGCAGTAGATCAGGAACGAGGCAGCTATCCCAGAGCCAGAACGTATTATAAACATTCTATTGAACTTTATGATTTTACACAAAATGAAGTTATGAAAAATGCCGTATTGGAAGAATATCAAAACTTTTTAAAACGAATCGGTAAAGAGGATTAAAAAAATGTCAGAAATCAGAAATAAAATTTTACAACTGCTTAATTATATGAATACTAAAATTATCGGGCAGGAAGATTTAAATAAAAAACTGATTACTACTTTGCTGGCTGACGGACATGCACTGGTGGAAGGTGCTCCGGGGTTGGCAAAGACGAAAGCAATAAAAACTTTATCTTCAATGATTAGTGCAAAATATAACCGTATTCAATTTACACCGGATTTGCTGCCGTCAGATATTACCGGCAGTGATATTTATGTCGCTGATAAAGGAGAATTTGAATTTAGATCCGGACCGGTGTTTGCAAATTTAGTTCTTGCTGATGAGATTAATCGTGCACCAGCAAAAGTTCAGTCTGCGTTATTGGAAGCAATGGCTGAACGTCAGGTCAGTGTGGGGGGTAAAAGGTATGCATTGCCAGAGTTGTTTATGGTAATGGCAACTCAAAATCCAATTGAACATGAAGGAACTTATAATCTTCCGGAAGCACAGCTTGACCGCTTTTTAATGCATATTAAAATTGACCAGCCGGATAGAGAAACAGAAAGAAAAATTTTGCGTTTAGTACGCAATGAAAATAAAATTGCTTGCGGAACGGATACAGAATGTTGGGAAGATAAAGGGCAAAAAGAACCTAAAATAATGATTAAAGATGTTATTGAAGCACGTTCATCTGTTTATGATGTTCATATGAGTGAGGCTATTGAAGAATATTTAGTACAATTAATTATGGCGACCAGACATCCCGAAAATATGATACTGAATTAAAAGGCATGATTTTATACGGAGCCAGTCCGCGTGCAACAATTGCTTTAGATCGATGTGCGCGGATTAATGCATGGATTGATGGGCGTGATTTTGTTACTCCGGAAGATATTCATGCTGTTCTTTATGATATTTTACGTCATCGTATTATATTAAGTTTTGAGGCGCAGGCAGAAGGAATAACTACAGATGATGTAATACAAAAAATAGTGCAGAATGTTCCTTTGCCATAGGGAGATGGGGATTGCAAAAGCATTTATACTGTTAATCAATACCTCTGATGTGTTATTTGTTCATTAGATTAGGGCAAAAAAATGAAACGAGTTACAAAATTAGCACATAAATTATTTCATAAGTCTAATAACAGTAAAACCGGAAATGGTTTATATGTGAAGTTAGAAGAACTTATGGAACAAAGGCAATTTGTTCGTTATTTGCATAATAGGCAAAAAAAATCACCAGCTTCAATACAAGTAGGTGAGGTTAAGTCTGTTTTTAAAGGACGAGGTATGGAATTTGAGGAAATTCGTCCTTATAGTTTTGGTGATGATGTGAGAGATATAGATTGGCGTGTAACGGCGCGAAAACTTATTCCCTATACTAAACTCTTTGCAGAAGAACGTGATCGGGAAGTGTATGTTTTACTTGATTTATCTGCACAAATGTTATTTGGTACAAAAAAAGAGCTAAAATCTGTTACAGCATCGAAAATTGCTGCTTTGTTGGGGTGGTTATCCTTAGAGAATAAAGATAGATTTGGTTGTATAATATTTGATGGTGAGCAGCATTATTTTTATAAACCGCAGAATCATCGCTCCGGATTATTAGCTATTCTTAATAAAATATCGGAGTTTTCTTATCAAGTTATAAAGAAAAAAAATTCAACTAATATATCGGTGAATATGGATAAACCTTTGCAATTGTTGCAAAGTAATATTAAGGGTAAAGCAATTGTTTTTTTGATTAGTGATTTTGATAATGTTTCAGAAAACATACAAAAGTTGATAGCGATGCTTGCTAAAAAAACTAATTTGGCTTGTATAAATGTGCAAGATATTTTGGAACAAAATCCTCCGATGAGTGGGGAGTATATGGTAGAAGCAGAGGGAAAACAATTAATATTTACCACCGGTTCTCGGGGGTTTCGTAAAAATTATCAAGATTATTTTGCAAAACAACGTAATTATTTTAAGGATTTTTGCCGTCGTTTTGCTTGTAAATATGTTGAAGTTCGAACAGATAAGCAGCTATATGAACAAATTAAAAATATCTAGTCAATTGTTAATATTTTATTGTAGTGTGTTGACAATGCTATAAAATATGCTACATTTTATCGTGAATTATTTTGTAACTATTGAGAAGAGAAAAAATATGGTTAAGTCAAACGAGAATGGAGCTTATAAGCGTGGGCAGGAATTGCTCGATCAGGGAATGTTTAGAGAAGCAATTGAACAATTTGATGTTGTAATTGCAGAACAACCACAGTCGTGGAAAGCACTGAATAGTAAAGGATTTGCGTTTCAAAAAATGAGCCGTTATACAGAAGCAGTAGAGTGCTTTGACAAGGCTTTGGTGCTTAATCCTAAATCTGTTGAAGTACTCAATAATAAAGGTGTTACCTTGAGTATGCGTGGTTTGTATAAAGATGCTATTGATTGTTTTAATGAGGCTGTAGGAGTAGATAAAACTTCTTTGGAAGCTTTGAATGGTAAGGCGATTGCTTTGCAGCATATGTTCTCATATAAAGAAGCTTTAGATGTGCTTGAGCAGGCAATGAAAATTGACAATAAACATACTCAAACACTTCTCAGTATTGCTGTTACATTACAAAAACTTAAACAATATGACAGAGCAATTTCGTTTTTTAAGAAAGTTTTGTCAGCCGATAAATCTAATATTAAGGCTTGGAATGGAGTAGGGGTTACTTATCAGCTGATGGGGGATAATAACTCGGCAATTAAGTGTTTTACAAAAATTTTGAATATTGACAGTCATGAAATTCAAGCATGGATTAGTATCGGTTTTGTATATCAAAAAATGATGAAATTTAATGATGCACTTAAATGCTATAAAAAAGCACAGATGTTGATTAATAATCGCTATCATCATAAGTTATTTGACGGTTTGGCAAGTTGCTTGACTAAATTGTCTGAATTTGATCAGGCAATCGAAATTTATAAACAAATCTTCCAACGGGAAGAAGGTAAAAAGAAATGGGATGCGCAGCGTTCAATTAAGTTTGTGAATAAATTGAAGCGCAAAAAAGCTGTTGGTGAGTTACCTGATATTATTCCTGCTGATGGAGAAAGTACAAGTGGCGGAGATGATATTCCTTTAGTGTAATCAGTATTTGAAATTTATTATAAGGTCTGAATTATGTTCAGACCTTTTTTGTTGAGTTATTTATTGATAACAAGAAGACAACTGACTGAGCGATTGTTAAGCTTATTGTCCCAGCCAACGTAGTCACCATAGGAGTCCACGCCCCAAGCGGGGTAGGTATCATACTCGGACGAAGACCAATAGTATTTACCAAAGGAACTTAATCCTAATTCCAAGAACGCCGTGTTAATAAGCGCGTAGTTCGTGTAGAAATAATTATAGATTTCACCCGCTGCGGGCAAATACCATTCACCTTTCTTATCTTCGAAGCCTTGAACCTCAAGGTTATAACAATACCACGCCGCATTATTCGTTTCATCATCACTGCTAAAAAACTCCCTAATTAATTGACTGTTACCCACGCCGTCCATATCTTCTTTCGCTAAATCAGCACTAGACCAATTAGGTAAAGAAGTTACATCTGTATTACTTGACGACCATCTTATGCTCGGTGCGGTAAGAGGTGTGAT
>JAFTNB010000134.1 GCA_017452115.1 Alphaproteobacteria bacterium | reverse complement strand
TTGGTAACCCTAGGTGGTCTTTATCAGACGGATCAAAATGATAGGGCTTCTTTGGAGGCTGATAAAGCTTTAGAATTAAGAACTCGAGATAGAGCTCGTAAGCTGATTAGTAAAATTAATGAAGCATTGCAGCGTCTTGAAGATGGGGTATATGGTTTTTGTGAAGATACCGGAGAACCAATAGGTATCGATCGTTTGGAAGCACGTCCGATTGCAACTCTTTCTATTGAAGCGCAGGAACGTCATGAACGAATGGAAAAAACTTATGATGATGAGGCTTAAATAGTTGCCTAGTGTAAGAGATTTTATTTTAGCATCAGGTTCGCCGCAGCGTATTGCTTTGCTGCGGCAACTTGGTATTGAACCGAAGAAAATTCAATCTGCCGATATTGATGAAACTCCTCATAAACATGAAACGCCAAGTGCTTATGTAAAACGTATGGCAAAAGAAAAAGCATTGGCGGTGGCAGCTCAAAATAAAGGTGAAATTGTGCTGGGGGGAGATACAATAGTTGTAGTAGGACGACATATTATTCAAAAAGCTCATACACCGGATGAACAAGAAAAAGTAATGCAATTGTTGTCCGGTTGTGCTAATAAAGTATTAAGTGCTGTATGTGTGGTGGATAAAAATGGAAAGGCAGCTATTAAATTGTCAATAACTAGAATCATTGTGAAACATCTTTCTAATGAAGAAATTAAGCATTATGTTGCTTCAAAAGAATGGGAAGGTTGTGCAGGGTTTAAGGTTGAAGGTATGATGGAAGGATATGTTCGTAAAATGATTGGTTCATATTCCGGTGTGGTCGGTTTGCCTTTGTATGAAACAAAATGTTTATTGAATGGAGTGGGAATAAAATGATAGATACAATAGTTTGTGATAAACAATCTGGTCAAATTGGTATTGCCTTGTTAGGTGATGGAGAAATTAAAGAAATTGAGTTTGCCAATGAGGAAAATGCAACAGAGGGAAGTATTTATTTGGGGAAAATTATCCGCAAATTGGAATTGGCGCATGATAAAGTAGGGTTTATGGTAGATATTGATAGCGGTCGTGATGCTTTTATGATGGCAGAAGAATTTGGTTTGCAAGAGAGTAATTTTCATGAAGGGCAAAGTCTGTTAGTTCAAGTCAGTCAGGAAGCTAGAGCAGAAAAAGGAGCAAAGTTAGTTCGTTCAATTCAATTGGTGGGCGATTATATTGTTTATTGTCCATATCGTATGGATGTGAGTGCTTCTTCACGGATTGAAGATATTGAAAAATTGCGTGAATATAAGAAAAAAGTAATTGAAAATACAACCGGACAGGAAGGATGGATTTTGCGAACTTCTTCGGTTGAAGTCGATATTACAGAAATTTTAGCAGAAATGACTAAACTGCGTAATGAATTTGAACAAATTATGAAAAAAGCTCGAGTGGTTAATGCTCCGGCTTTATTGTATCGTCGCGGCAATCTTTTATTTGATGCAATTGCTCGTCATAAGCAAAATTTGCGTTTGGTTATTACAAATTCTCGTAATGTAGAAGCTGAAATTAAGGAAAAATATGGTGATAATTTTGATGTGGAAATTAAGGCAGAACCACTTACAGAAATCGGGATCGATGATGTAATTTTTGAGGCTACACGGAAATGTGTACGTTTGCCATCCGGTGGCAGAATTTGCATTGAAGAAACACGTGCTTGTGTGGCGATTGATGTTGATAGCGGCGAAGATAGAAGCAATGGTAGTATTTCTCATTTGAATATTGAAGCGGCTCAAGAGATTGTGAAGCAAATTCGTTTGCGTAATTTGGCAGGTAAGATAGTGATTGATTTTGCCGGCTCTTCAGAATATCGCTTTATTAAACCGGTGTTGGAAGTGTTGGAAAATGAGTTGAAGAAAGATAGTATAAAGAGTTCGGTTTTAGGGCTGAGCCGTGCCGGAAATGTGGAAATTGTACGTGTTCGCCGGCGTCCAAGTCTTAGAGAAATTTTTACAACAGAGTGTGAATGTTGTGAGGGAACAGGGAGA
>JAFTNB010000133.1 GCA_017452115.1 Alphaproteobacteria bacterium | reverse complement strand
TATTTGATATGCACTAAGAGGATCAACAATTTGCTCTCTTGTATCACTCAATTGCGGAATATTTTGATTTTGCCAAGTCAAATAATTGCAATCTGTACACTTACTGTTATTATGCTGATAAATAGCTTTTCCATTTCTATCTTGTATCATCTCTACAAAATACGGGACAACTCGTTTACCACCGTTAACAATCATTGAATATCCGGTTGCCATATCTATAAGATGTGTTTCTCCGGCACCAAGCGACATAGAAAGCAATTCGGGCAGATTATCATTAATACCGAATTTGGCTGCATATTCGGACACTTTTTTCATTCCAATATCTTGGGCTAAACGTACTGTCATGAGATTTCTCGATTTTTCAATTCCTTGACGCAATGTTGTAAGCCCATAGAAATTTGTAGAGTAATTTTTGGGTTTCCATTTAGGAAGTCCCTCGCCTTGATCAAGAACAAAAGGAGCATCAAGAATCAAGTCGGTAGGTGAATATCCGTTATCTAAAGCAGCCATATATACAAAGGGCTTAAAAGCAGAGCCGGTTTGTCGCAGGGCTTGGGTAGCACGATTAAACTGTGAACGAGAAAAATCAAAACCACCTACCAATGCCAATACTTTACCGGTATGAGGATCCATCACAACCATACCACCTTCAACATTAGGCACTTGGCGCAGTTCATACTCTCCTTTATTTTTAGATGCTTCTACATAAATAACATCACCTTTATGCAATACCTCTGCAATATTTTTGGGAGCAGCTCCCACAGCCTGATCTTTGAGTGGCTTCCGTGCCCAATCCAAAGAAGATAGGTGGATTTGCCCTTTTTCCGTATCCGATATATAAATATCGGCAATTTTTTCTGATATATCAGTAACAATTGCCTTGTGCCATGTTTTTTCTGCACCTTTTGGAAGTTCGATTTCAGCAAACTTGTCTTGCCACTTATCTTTTAATTCGATATTGGCAGGTGCCCCTCTCCAACCATGGCGCTTATCATAAGCTAACAGTTGTTTTCGGAATGACTTGGCGGCAATATCCTGCAGTTTAGGATCAACAGTTGTGCGGATAATTAATCCTCCTTCATACAACGCATCTTCACCAAAATCTTTTGTTACATGACGGCGTACTTCTTCACTGAAATATTGGGCATTTTTTACAAACTCATTAGTTCGGTCAATCGTATCCAATGCTTTCTCTTTTGCTGCAACGGCTTCTTCGGCTGTAATATAGCCTTCTTCCAGCATGCGGTCGATAACCCAATTACGGCGGGACACAGCACGCTCGGTATGTTTTTGAGGGTGATAATTATTAGGTCCTTTAGGCAGAGCAGCCAAATAGGCAACTTCTTCAATCGTCAATTCATCCAAAGATTTACCAAAATAATTTAGGGCAGCCGATGCTACTCCATAAGAACGATTACCAAGATAAATTTCGTTCAAATACAGTTCAAGAATATGATCTTTGCTAAAGGCATCTTCAATACGAAAAGCAAGTAATGCTTCTTTTATCTTGCGTTTGTAACTAACTTCTGGAGTGAGTAAAAAGTTTTTGGCAACTTGTTGAGTGATAGTAGATGCACCGGATGGACGCTTACCTGAAAACATACCAATAATATTACCTAAAGCTGCTCGAACTATCCCTTGGTAATCCAGACCGGAGTGATTGTAAAAATTTTTATCTTCGGCCGCAATAAATGCTTGTTTTACTCTTTCTGGAATCTTATCAATCGGTACAAAAAAACGCTTTTCGCTAGCATATTCCATTAATAATTGACCATCACCAGCATATAAACGTGTAGTCACTTTAGGCTCATATTTAGCCAACTGACGATAATCAGGCAGCATTGAAGAATATTCAAACAGGGATGTTATCACTATTACGATAACTATCACCGCAAAAAACATTACTGTACTCAGCAATGAAGAAAGTGTCTTTAGCATAAAAAATCAATCCATGAACATAATATTATTGCAATAACTCAAGCAAGATATACTACTTTTTCTGTTTTTTAAAGCAACTTATTTCATTATTCCACTATTTGATTGAATATAATGCGTTATTATGGTATAATTTTGTAATGGAAGGAAATAACTAATATGAATGTACAAGAATATTTATTAAATCATCCGAATGAAGGCTCAAGGATTTATAATATTGTAAAGCAAGGTCGAATAGATTTGTTGCTGCAGATATTTCCAACAGCTGAAGATTTAGTTGCCAGATTAAGAAATAATAAAGATTTTAATTGTGATATCATGGCTAATCTTGCCATGGATGGCAATGTTGACATGCTGGATAAAATTATTAATACATATTTTGCAGAAAAAAGTGAACAAAATAATGAATTAAGACGAGAATTTCTCTTAAGTCATCGGGTTGGAAGTTCCCCGAAAGATTATCACTATTTTAAAAAGTATCTTAACTCCAAAATGCAGACTTGGGAAAAATATGAGCTTGCGACCACCGAAGAAGAAAGAATAAAATTACGCACCCAATTAAAACAAGAACCTGCCATATACAACAATACCAAAATGGAAAATTTTTACTACCACGTACGAGATGCCTATGCAGAAGTAGAACCATTACAAAATCCACATCAAAAAAACTACACTAAACGTTTGGGAATTGCCCCTAAAGGAATCGCAGCAGAAGAATTTAAGGGGTATACAAGCAATCCCCAACAAGGTAATGCTTTAGTACTTTCATATTACAGAGAAACATATCCTAATATAAGGTTAGTTAGGATACCTCAAAATCAAGATACAACAACTGAACTTATGTGTCCTACAATTGATATTAAAGCTCAATATAATTCCTCTCGCAATGATTTAGCGGAACAAGCTTTTAACTCGATGCATTTTCCCGATTTATGGTTTGGCTATAATTATTTTAATCATCTGCGTAAAATTGGCGATACATATAGAGAAATTCATGACAAAGATCCGATTGCCGGCGCTTATTTTAAAAACTTTAACGAAAACAATAAATTTATTACACTGGAAAATAAAATTTGTAAAAACACAAAATCAAATTCAAATAGTGGAAATTATGCAGGATATTCATCTCAAGATTATATTTGTTTAAGGACTGATTTAAATTATTATGATGAAGTTTTATTACACGAATTAGCTCATGATACTGATAAAAGCGATGATTTCATAAAGTCAGATATGTATAATTTTGCAGCTACCGCAATGGCGGCAAATCCACATCATAGTTCTAAACGTACAATTGCTGTTAGCGAAACAAGGCTATACTATCCAACTTCGCAATATGAAGCAGAAAGTTTAGCTCGAATTATGGAAGCATATCCCGATAATTTACATAAAAATGATGAATTATTAGCATCAATCGCTCAAGCATTTTCTACTTATGGAGATGCAAAACTCAATGGCGATGAAGCAATCATTAATCGTATGAAATTATGTATGCGCCTACGGTTATCCGGAAAAATAGGATATAAAAATTTTGAAGAAGCTTCAAGAGCTAAAAGCCAATGGTTTATCAACGAAGATCACAATAAGGGGATTGCGGACGG
>JAFTNB010000132.1 GCA_017452115.1 Alphaproteobacteria bacterium | reverse complement strand
TACTTACAATGTCTATTCCACGCCGCGATGTCAAGCCTCTTGCCAAACAACTAATCAAAAAATTCGGTAGCTTTGCCGGTGTTGTCAACGCTTCTGACCATGAGCTTCTGGCTATATCCGGCATAAAAGAAACAACATTAGCTCTCCTTAAAGCAATCAAAGAGGGAGCTATTCGTATGCAATGGCAAAATCTCAATGCTTCAGATACACCGCTTATTAACAATTGGGATTTAATGGTTGACTATTGCCGAATGAAAATGAGTCACAAACAAGTTGAAGAATTTATGGTAATATACCTTAATTCCAAACTTTATCTTATTGGAGAAGAAATACAGCAGCGCGGAACCTTAAATCAAGTTGCTGTCCATCCGCGTGAAGTCATCAAATCGGCAATGGATAAAGGAGCTGCAGCAATTATACTTGTTCACAATCATCCCTCCGGTATTGTCAAACCATCTCATGCAGATATTGAAATAACCAAAAATATCGTACAAGCCGGAAATGTGGTTGATATTAATGTTCTTGACCATTTAATTATCAGCAAAGATAATGTTTATAGTTTTGTGCAAAACGGTATAATTAAACCACAGGTAAAATAAGATGCCGCTTCAAGTCGAAATCAATCCCGAATTTGAACATGCACTTAATCTGCTGGAACACAGCAAAGAACATCTTTTCATTACCGGAAAAGCTGGAACCGGAAAATCAACTTTATTGAATTATGCTTATGAACATACGGATAAAAGGGTTGTTCTGTTAGCTCCAACCGGTGTCGCCGCCTTAAATATCAAAGGACAAACCATCCATCGATTTTTCGGTTTTCCAATTAATATTACTCCTTCACGCATCGAAAACGGCGATTTCAAACCTCGCACAGTTAGAATTTTCAAACATATAGATACAATTATCATTGATGAAGCCTCTATGCTGCGTGCCGACATACTTGATTGTATTGACACATTTTTACGCATTTACGGAACAGATAAAACCAAAGCCTTTGGTGGCATTCAAATGATTTTTGTTGGCGATTTATACCAGTTGCCGCCGGTAATTAATTCACAAGAAAAAGAACTATTCTTCGAACAATACCAAACCCCATATTTTTTTGGAGCAAAAGTATTCAAACAAATTCCTCTAAATGTTATTGAACTAAAAAAAATATATCGCCAAAAAGATAATGATTTCATTCACTTACTTAACAATATCCGCAATAATATGGCAACCCTCGAGGATATAAACAAATTAAACAAACGAGTAGGGGCTGAAATAGCCGTCACCGGAGCCGACAACTTCAAAATCACCCTCACAACAACTAATCAAAACGCAGATAAAATAAATCAACAAATGCTTGATGCTCTGGATAACATATCTTACATTTCTACAGCTGAAATTGAAGGTGATGTGAGTAAGGAATATTATCCTGCTGCCGAAAATTTAGAATTCAAAATCGGCGCTCAAATTATGTTTTTAAACAATGATTCTAAAAATCGTTGGGTAAATGGTAGTGTCGGACACATCACAGGTATTAAATTGAGGGAAGGACGTTTAAGTCGTGTTGACGTAAGATTGCAAGTTGGGCAAAGATTAGTTGCCGTATTTCCTTATGAATGGGAAGTATGTAAATATAAACTTGAAGGAAAAGAAATTATTTCTGAAGTTGTTGGTACATTCACTCAATATCCTTTCCGCTTGGCTTGGGCTGTTACTATTCACAAAAGCCAAGGCAAAACATTTGATAATGTAGAGATTGATATCGGTAACGGTACTTTCGCAGCCGGTCAACTTTATGTTGCCTTAAGCCGTTGCACTTCTTTTGATGGTATCAGCCTCAAAAAAGCCGTTTCCTTACACAACGTTATGGTTGACGAACAAATCAATACATTTTTATGCCAATATTGTGAAGATATTGCCATGCCTGAAAGATTAAAACAACAAAATCTGCTTCAAGCAATAAACAATCGACAAGAAATCCGATTAATATATCGCAAAAACGATGGTAATAATTACAAAAGAACTATCATTCCGCACAAAATCCAAAATAATTTGCTGATTGCTGAATGCTCCCAACGACAAGAACTTCGTAGTTTTGACATTAGCCGTATTATCAACATTATAACTAATTAATATACCACCCTCACAAAAAATTGACAAACAGACAAAATTTTACACGTTTTGTAAAATAATGTTTGACACATAAGCAAAAATATGCTATTCCTTATATAAATATTACATAAGGAGAAAAAAATAATGAGTAATTATAAATCAAATTTTAATAGTTCAGAAACGTATTAC
>JAFTNB010000131.1 GCA_017452115.1 Alphaproteobacteria bacterium | reverse complement strand
GATGTATACGATACCGGCTTCATCCAGATTACGCAAAGCTTCTTCACCAACGTTCGGAATATCACGAGTAATTTCTTCTTGTCCAAGCTTGGTATCACGAGCCATAACTTCAAATTCTTCAATATGAAGAGAAGTAAATACGTCATCACGAGATACACGTTCAGAAAGCAAAATAGCATCTTCGTAGTTCAAACCATTCCATGGCATAAATGCTACCAAAACGTTCTTACCAAGAGCCAATTCCCCCATATCGGTACAAGGACCGTCAGCCATAATATCACCGGCCTTAACCTCATCACCAACTTTAACCAATGGAACTTGATTAATGCAGGTATTTTGGTTAGAACGGCGGAATTTAGAAAGTTTATAAATTTCCACACCGACATCTGTTGCATTACCATCTTTGGAACGAACCACAATACGATTTGCATCAACAGCATCGACAATACCATCATATTTAGCCACAACAGTTGCACCGGAATCTTTAGCTACGGCAGCTTCAATACCTGTACCGACCAACGGAGCTTCCGAACGCAACAAAGGCACACCTTGACGTTGCATGTTTGAACCCATCAATGCACGGTTTGCGTCATCATTTTCAAGGAATGGAATCAAAGCAGTAGCCACAGACACTAATTGTTTTGGAGAAACGTCAATAAAATCAATTTCTTCAGGCTGTGCAAATTCAAATTCACCGGCTTTACGACAAGCAATCAAATCATCTTCAAAATGACCGTCAGCTTTTACTTTAGCATTAGCTTCCGCAATTTTGAATTTACCTTCTTCATCTGCTGATAAATATACAACTTCACTTGTAACCACACCATCAACAACCTTGCGATATGGGCACTCAATAAAGCCATATTTATTAATACGAGCATATGTAGACAAAGAGTTAATCAAACCGATGTTCGGACCTTCAGGAGTTTCAATCGGACAAATACGACCATAGTGTGTCGGATGTACGTCACGAACTTCAAAACCGGCACGTTCACGTGACAAACCACCAGGCCCCAATGCAGAAAGACGACGTTTATGGGTAATTTCAGACAAAGGATTGTTCTGATCCATAAACTGTGATAACTGGGAAGAACCAAAAAATTCACGAATAACAGCGGCAATCGGTTTTGCATTAACCAAATCTTGCGGTTTTACATTGGCCAAAACTTCACTGCTCATTCTTTCGCGAATAGCTCTTTCCATACGGAGCAAGCCCATACGATATTGATTTTCCATCAACTCACCGACAGAACGAACACGACGATTGCCAAGGTGGTCAATATCATCAACTTCACCTTTGCCATCACGCAACTCAACCAAACGTTTTACAATACGTAAGATATCATCACCACGCAATACACGTAACGTATCCGGAGCTTCTTCAAA
Organism: Alphaproteobacteria bacterium; assembly: GCA_017452115.1. Lineage (GTDB taxonomy): Bacteria > Pseudomonadota > Alphaproteobacteria > RF32 > CAG-239 > MGBC133411. Next base: position 959 of record JAFTNB010000131.1, on the reverse strand, counting down.
CGGAATATCAAGAGCAATATTCATCTTTACGCGACCAACAGAAGAAAGGTCATAACGTTCCAAATCAAAGAACAAACTCTTGAATAATTGTTCTGCTGTTTCAAGCAACGGAGGTTCACCCGGACGCATTACACGATAAATATCAAGTAAAGCTTCTTCACGGCAAGAATTTTTATCAACGGCTAAAGTATTGCGAATATACGGACCAACATTTACACCGTCAATGTACAATGTTTTGATTTCACCAATTTTAGCTTTGGTAATATTTGCCAATAACTCTTCAGTAATTTCATCACCGGCATCAGCAATAATCTCGCCTGTTTTCTTTTCAACAACTGCTGTTGCTAAAAATTTACCGATTAATTGTTGCGGAGCGACTTGAAAATATTCTAATCCGTCATCAACCAACTTTTGAGCGGATCGAACTGTTAATTTTTTACCGGCTTCCCAAGCAACTTCACCTGTTTTTACATTGATTAAATCAAAATCAAATTTCACGCCTTTTACGCGTTCAGGAATAAATTTAGCTTTCCAGTTTTTCTTATCGGCAACAAAAGTTTCTACATCATAGAAATAAGCCAAAATTTCTTCCTTGGACATTCCTTTAATTTCAGAAGGATCAATTTTTTTACCTTCTTTAGCCAATTCTTTGATTTTTTCTTCTGTTTCTTTCGAATACAAAGAATAGAGAATAGAGGTTACCGGCAACTTACGACGACGGTCAATACGTGCATAAAGCAAATCTTTAGCATCAAACTCGAAATCGAGCCAAGAACCGCGATAAGGAATAATCCGAGCCGCAAATAAATATTTACCGGACGCAACTGTTTTGCCTTTATCATGGTCAAAGAACACACCCGGAGAACGATGCATCTGCGATACAACCACACGCTCAGTACCGTTAAAAATAAAAGTACCTTTGTCTGTCATCAGCGGAATATCGCCCATATAAACATCTT
>JAFTNB010000130.1 GCA_017452115.1 Alphaproteobacteria bacterium | reverse complement strand
CTGTTTGCGTTTGTATCTTCAGTCCAATCCAGCTGCGATTTACTTTGCCATGTTCTTTTAGTTGTTTGATAATGAAATGAGCTTGATTAATCGGTATCGCAAAACCTATTCCCATGTTTGCTCCAGTAGTTGAGAAAAGAGCTGTGTTAATGCCGATGACTTCTCCTTGTAAATTAAACATCGGTCCACCGGAATTTCCTTGATTAATAGAGGCATCTGTTTGAATATAACTATCATATGGTCCCGAGGCTATATCTCTGGATTTGGCGGAAATTATCCCTGCCGTTACACTTCCTCCTAATCCGAACGGATTACCAATGGCTAGAATCCAGTCCCCAACACGAATTGTTTCTGAATTGCCTAATTGTACAGGAAAAAGGGGATGAGTTGTATCTACTTTTATTAAAGCTATATCTGTTTGTTTATCAGTGCCGATTATTACGGCAGAAAGAGGTGTATTATCGTGCAGAATTGCAGTAATATCTTTAGCGTTATCTACAACATGACTATTAGTTAGAATATAGCCTTCTTTATCAAGAATAAAACCTGAGCCGAGAGTCGATTGTTTATCATCTGATTGGGCTTTAGAACTAGTAGAAATGTTAACTACGGATGGGGTTAGTTTTTCTACTAAATCTGCAAATGAGAAAAAATTTACAGATTGTGCACTTGCTACATGAGTATTAAAAATAAGACTAAGCAAAATTAGAAGCTTTTGTTTCATTTTCTGTTCTCTTTAGTTTGTGCGTGGCATTCTGTGAAAGTAACGAAAAAATTCAGCATCAGGTGACAAAACCATAGAAGTGTTTTCTGCTTTTAGAGCTTTTTTATAGGCTTCTAAAGAACGATAAAAGGCAAAAAATTGAGGATCTCGGTTAGCTGCTTGGTTCCAAATGCGAATTGCTTCTTTTTCACCTTCACCGCGAAGGATTTCCGATTGTTTATTGGCTTCAGCAATGATAATTGTTTTTTCTTTTTCTGCTGTAGCACGAATTTGTTGAGCTGTTTCTTGACCTTGAGCACGAAATTCTTTAGCATCTCTTTCTCGTTCTGTTTTCATACGAGCATTGATTGCCTGCATAACCTCAATTGGTAAATCGGCTCGGCGAATCCTTACATCAGCAACATTTACACCAATTTGTTCAGCATCTGTTTTTACGGCTTGTGAAATATCTGCCATAATTTGTGTACGCTTTTCTGACAACAAATCTTGTAATGTTGTTCGACCAAGAATTTTTCTGACAGAAGAATTAACAATTTCTTTCAGTTTACTGCGGGCTTGTTCTTCTGTACGGACGGTTTGATAAAACTTTAGGGGTTCAACAATGCGAAAACGAGTAAAACTATCGACATCAAGCCTTTTTTTATCATTTAAGACAATTTCTTGAGCCGGAGGATCCAAGTTAAGTAAGCGATTGTCATAAAATATAACATTTTGGATGAAAGGAATTTTTATTTTTAGTCCGGCGTCTTTAATTAATCGGACTGGTTCTCCAAATTGTAAAACAATTGCTTGTTTGGTTTGGGGAAGAATATATAGCGAATTAAATAATAAAAATACAATAGTAACGGCAATTCCTCCGAGTGTAAATTTAGTTTTTTCTTGCATATGCGTTCTCCTATTTCAATTTATCAAGCGGAAGGTAAGGAACAACACCATTACCATTTGTTTTTTGGTCAATAATAACTTTATTGGAATCGGAAAGTACTTTTTCCATAGTTTCCAGATACATGCGGCGAGCGGTGACATTTCTGCCTTCATTATAAGCATTATATACAGAATTAAATCTGTCAGCTTCACCTTGAGCTTTATTTACAACAGCTTCTTTATATGCTTGTGCATTCTGTAGAAGTTGAGCAGCTTCTCCGCGGGCTTTAGGTAAAATCTCGTTACGATATGCTTCTGCTTCATTTTTGAAACGCTCCATATCGGCTTTGGCTCGTTGAACTTCATTAAAGGCATCAACAACTTGTTTGGGAGGATCAGCTTTTTGGAGTTTAACACGGACAATTTCAATACCGGAACCAAATTCATCCATAACTTTTTGCAGTTCTTCTTTGGTTTCGTCTTCTACTTTACCGCGATCACCGGTAATAATCGGTTGCATTTCTGATTGTCCGACAATTTCTCTTAATACAGATTGGGCTGCAACACTTACGGTATTATCAGGATCTTGCATGCTGAAAAGATAGTCTTTGGCATTTTTAATTTTCCAAACTACCGTAAGGTTTACATCAACGATATTTTCGTCACCAGTTAACATATGACTTTCTGTAAAATTGGCAAGTTGATTAGAGATAATATCTCCTTTAGAGTTTGAACGACGATATTTTGAAGTGTTATCAATTGCTTCATTAACTCCCAGATTAATACTGCGTTCTTGAGTGATATTTACTTTTTCTACTGTTTCTATCGGGTAGGGAAGGTGATAGTTAAGCCCAGGAGTTGTCGAATTTACATATTTTCCAAAACGCAGAACAACACCTTGTTCGTTAGGCTGCACTTGATAAAACCCGGTAACCAGCCACAACAAAATTATGGCGGCGATAATCCAAACAGGGTTGAAATCAAAATTTGATTTGTTTTTTATTTTTGGAATGCTGATTATTTTGGTATTGGGTTTATCTGGCGAATTCCAAGGGGTGTCGTTATCCCAAGGACTATTGTTTTTTACCATTATGCACCTCTCTTAAAAAATTTTTTGCTTATAATATTGCTTTATCTTTGTATATAATATAAATATCTTCTAAAAACAATTAAGGATGAAACTATATCAACAGGGACAATTGTAATGGAAAATAAAGTTACAGAGGTAGTGAGTAAATATTTTAATCAAAGTCAGATTGAAAGTATTAAGTTATTTGGGCGGAGATTAATTGTAACTATTATTGCTAATCAAGAT
>JAFTNB010000129.1 GCA_017452115.1 Alphaproteobacteria bacterium | reverse complement strand
GTTGCTGAAAGAGCAGTAAAAGCTGGTGTGAGTGAAGTTGTATTTGATCGTGGTGGTTATATTTATCACGGTCGTGTGAAAGCTTTGGCTGATGCAGCTCGTGAAGCTGGTTTGAAATTCTAGGAGAATAAATATGGCACAAGCTGTAGATCGTCGTAAGGCAGAGAAAAAAGAAGAACTGGTTGATAAACTGGTTTATATTAATCGTGTAGCTAAAACTGTTAAAGGCGGACGTAATATGTCTTTTGCTGCTGTAGTTGTGGTCGGTGACCAAAAAGGTCGTGTCGGCTATGGCTCCGGTAAAGCAACAGAAGTTCCTGATGCTATTGTTAAAGCTACCAATGAGGCTAAGAAAAACATGGTTCGCATTCCGCTTCGTGAAGGCAGAACTCTTCATCATGACGTAAATGGTCGTTTTGGCGCAGGTAAAGTTGTTTTGAGAACTGCTCCTGCCGGTACTGGTGTGATTGCTGGTGGTCCGATGCGTGCTGTTTTTGAAGTATTGGGTGTGCAAGATGTGGTTGCTAAATCTTTGGGGTCTAATAATCCATATAATATGATTAAAGCAACTTTTGCAGCTCTTCAGTCTATCAATTCACCGAGAATGATTGCTGCTAAACGTGGTAAGAAAGTTGGTGATATTGTCAGCCGTCGTGAAAATACTTCCAGCACTAAAGTTGAGGAGGCATAATCATGTCAAAGAAAACTATTAAAGTTACACAAATCGGAAGTACAATCGGTCGTCCGGAAATTCAAGAGAAAAATTTGCGCGGTTTGGGTTTGACTAAAATCGGTAAAACTGTTGAAGTTGAAGATACTCCGGCTATCCGCGGAATGATTAAGAAGGTTAGTCATCTCGTTTCCGTTTCCGAATAATTGGGGTTCGCAAAGGGGGGGGCATACTTGATATTTTTTCGTTCATGTAGCTAGTTGTACATGTCACTCAAAAATATCTACGTAGCACACTCCCTTATCAAACCCTAGGTTAATTTGATGTAAGGTGAAAAAATATGAAACTTAATGAAATTAAAGACAACGAAGGTGCAAAAAAATCTGCAAAACGCGTTGGCCGCGGTATGGGCAGCGGTTCCGGCAAAACTTCCGGTCATGGTCAGAAAGGTCAGAAATCTCGCTCCGGTGTTGCTATCAATGGTTTTGAAGGTGGGCAGATGCCAATTTACCGCAGACTTCCGAAACGTGGTTTTAACAATCCGTTTGCGAAAGAGTTTGCCGGTGTTAATTTGGATACTATCCAAAAAGCTATTGATGCCGGAAAACTTAATGCTGATGCTATTGATATTGATGCATTGTTGAATAGTGGCATTATCTCTAAGAAACTTGATGGTGTTCGTTTGTTGGCTCGTGGTGCTATCACATCTAAAGCTGTTATTTCTGTTAATTCAGCTTCCAAAGCAGCTGTAGAGGCTGTGGCTAAAGCTGGTGGCGAGGTAAAGTTAGTCTAATGGTTTATTAGAGCAATATGCTTTATGCAAGTAAGTGTGACTATGGTGACGCAGTCAGTTGCCTCATTGCTTATTGATTGTCAAAAACCCAGAACTGTTATAAGTTCTGGGTTTTTCTTTTGGATAATTATAAAATGGTTGAATTAAAAAAAAATATGGTGTATGTAAGAATCAGTTTAAATGGGGAATTTGTGCCCCGTATTGATGTTTTAAATATAAGGATAAATATAAAATGGTTTCGTTAGCAGAAAAAATGGCGGCAAATATGGATATGTCGGTGTTTGGTAAGGCAGAAGAACTAAAGAAAAGATTGTGGTTTACTGTAATGGCTTTGATTGTGTTCCGTTTGGGCACTTTTATTCCGCTTCCGGGGATTGATCCTGTAGTTTTGGCTGATATTTTTAGTCAGAACTCCGGTGGTATTCTCGGTATGTTTAATATGTTTGCCGGTGGTGCATTGGAACGTATGACTATTTTTGCGCTTAATATCATGCCTTATATTTCGGCATCAATTATTGTTCAGCTCGGACAATCAGTGATTCCGTCTTTGCAGGCTTTGAAGAAAGAAGGTGAAGCCGGTCGTCGCAAGGTTACGCAATATACCAGAATTTTAACTGTTTTGATTACGATTATTCAGGGTTCTGGTATTGCTGTCGGTTTGGAAAGTATGAAAGGCAGCATGGGATTATCTGCAGTTGTTGATCCTGGTTTCGTATTCCGTTTCACTACAGTTGTATCTTTAGTCGGTGGTACAATGTTTATTGTTTGGCTTGGTGAACAGATTACTGCTCGTGGAGTGGGAAATGGTTCGTCCTTAATCATTACAGTAGGTATTATTACCGGTATCCCAACAGCATTGGCGCAAACTTTTGAGCTTGGTCGTACCGGAAGTATGTCTTTGGGGGTAATTGCAATTTTGATGGTTATGGTTGTGGCTTTGATTTATGTAATTGTATTGGTTGAAAGAGCACAGCGTAAAATTACTATTCAATATCCTAAACGTACTGCAATGCTTGGAGGTCAGACTGCTGAAAGTTCTCATTTGCCACTTAAAATCAATCCTACAGGTGTTATTCCTCCGATTTTTGCAAGTTCTTTGTTGTTGCTGCCGATTACAATTGCTAGTTTTAGTGCAGATAGTGGTCCGGCTTGGGTACAAACATTAAGTCAATTGTTGGGACACGGACAACCTTTGTATTTGGCTCTTTATGCCGGTTTAATATTGTTCTTTGCTTTTTTCTATACCGCAATTGTATTTAATCCGGAAGAAACTGCGGATAATTTGAAGAAACACGGAGGATTTATTGCTGGTATTCGTCCAGGGAAAAATACTGCCGAATATCTTGACTATGTTGTTACTCGTTTGACAGTTCTTGGGGCTTTCTATTTGGTCGCATTGTGTATCTTGCCGGAAGTATTGATTGCAAAATTGGCAATTCCTTTTGTATTGGGTGGTACGACTTTGCTTATCGTAGTTCAAGTTACAATGGATTTTGTTGGACAGGTTCAATCTCATTTAATTGCTTATCAATATGAATCGTTGATTAGAAAAGCCTCTCTTGCATCTAAAGGACAGAGAAGATAATGAGTAAAAACGGAAGTGGGTTGCATATTGTTTTTACGGGAGCTCCCGGATGCGGTAAAGGTACTCAGGCTCGTGCTTTGAAGGAAAAAGTTGATATTTGTCATCTTTCAACCGGCGAAATGTTACGAGCTGAGGCCGCAAAAGGTACTCCATTAGGTTCAGAGATTAGTGCGCTGATTGATGGTGGTAACTTAGTTCCCGATGAAATGATAATTAAAATGTTGTCATCTAGAATCGAAGAAGATGATTGTAAAAATGGCTTTATTCTTGATGGTTTTCCGAGAACTTTGCCTCAAGCTACTGTTCTTGATGAGTTGTTGGAGCAAAAAGGAATTAAACTTGATGCTGTTATTGAAATTCAGGTTCCAGATGAGATTATTATGGAGCGTATTCTTGGACGTTATGCTTGTATGACTTGTGGCGAAGGTTATCACGACAAGTTTCATAAACCTAAAGTTTATGGGGTTTGTGATAAATGCGGTGGAACAAATTTTTATCGCCGAATCGATGATAATCGTACAACTGTGCAAAATAGACTCGTTAATTATCGAGCCTTGACTTATCCGACAATCCCTTTTTTTGAGAAAAAAGGAGTGTTATGTTGTGTTGATGGTACAGGAACAATTGAAGCTACAAGTAAAAAAGTCAATGTGATTTTAGGAATAACGCAATAGTTTTTTGAAAAAATGTGTTTTTTTCGTAATTTTTGTGAAAAGGGTGGTTGACACTAAAAAAAAATAGCATATAATCCGGCTTAATTTTGAAGAGTGGTGATCAACTTTTTGAATGTGTTTAAATATATAATAATGGAGAGTTAATTTGGCTCGTATAGCTGGTGTAAATATTCCAACTGCCAAAAAGATTGAAGTTGCTTTAACTTATATTTTTGGTATTGGTAGAAAAACTGCTCAAGACATTTGTGCAAAAACCGGAGTTTCTCCTGATTTGCGCGTTCATCAGTTGTCTGATGATCAAGTTGCTAAAATTCGTGAAGAAATTGATAGCAACATCTTGGTTGAAGGTGAACTTCGTCGTGAAGTCGGTGTGAATATTAAAAGATTAATGGATCTCGGTTGTTATCGTGGTTTGCGGCATCGTAAAGGTTTGCCGGTTCGTGGTCAGAGTACTAAACAAAATGCCAGAACTCGTAAAGGTAAACGTAAAACTGTTGCTAATAAGAAGAAATAGTTTGAAGGGTAGTTGTTAAATGGCAAAAGCAGTATCACAACGTGTGAAAAGAAAAGAAAAGAAGAATATCACTGCGGGCGTCGCTCATGTGAATTCTACTTTCAATAATACTAGAATTACTATAACAGATGCTCAAGGCAATACTGTTTCTTGGTCTACATCCGGTGCACAAGGTTTTAAAGGTTCTCGTAAATCTACTCCTTATGCAGCTCAGGTGGCAGCTGAAGATGCTGGTAAAAAAGCTCAAGAACATGGTATGAAGACTCTTGAAGTTGAAGTTAAAGGTCCCGGTTCCGGACGCGAATCGGCAATCAGAGCTTTGCAGGTTATTGGTTTTACTATCACTTCTATTCGTGATGTTACCCCAATTCCTCACAATGGTTGTCGTATGAAGAAAAGACGTCGCGTTTAGTTTGATGTTTTTTATAGATTGAGAGGCTGCGGCCTCTTCAGTCTTGATGATTTTGTAAAAATTTGCATATGCACTAAATTGAAGAGGACATACCAGTGATTCAAAAGAATTGGCAAGAACTTATTAAACCTACGAATTTAGAAGTTGTTCCTAGTGATGGTGGTAACAAAGCAAAAATCGTAGTAGAACCTCTGGAAAGAGGATTTGGTCTGACTCTAGGTAATGCATTGAGAAGAGTTTTGCTCTCATCTTTGCAAGGCGGAGCTGTTACAGCTATTAAAATTAACGGGGTTCTGCATGAGTTTTCCGTTGTTCCCGGTGTTAGAGAAGATGTTACTGATATTGTATTAAACATCAAATGTTTGGCAGTGGCTGTACATGGTGAAGGTTCTAAAACTATGACACTTAAAGCCGAAGGCCCATGTGCCGTTACTGCAGCTATGATTGAAACAGGACATGATGTGGAAATTATGAATCCTGATTTAATTATTTGTAATCTTGATGCAGGTGCTAAAATCAATATGGAATTGACTGTTAATACAGGTAAGGG
>JAFTNB010000128.1 GCA_017452115.1 Alphaproteobacteria bacterium | reverse complement strand
GATAAACTTAAAAATATTGTTGAAAATGGATTTGCCCGTATTACTTATGCGGAAGCTATTGAGATTATGCAAAAATCAGGTCATAAATTTGAATATGCTCCGGAATTTGGTATTGATATGCAAACAGAACATGAGCGCTATTTGGCCGAAGTGCATTTCAAACGTCCGGTAATCGTTCGTGATTATCCTAAAGAAATTAAAGCCTTCTATATGCGTTTGAATGAAGATGGGCGCACTGTCGCTGCCATGGATGTTTTAGTCCCCGGTATCGGTGAATTAATAGGTGGTTCGCAACGTGAAGAACGATATGATGTTTTAGTGCAGAAGATTCGTGATATGGGAATGCACGAAGATGATTATAGTTGGTATTTGGATTCTCGCCGTTTCGGTTCTGTGCCTCATGCCGGTTTTGGATTGGGGTTTGAGCGTATGATGATGCTTGTTACCGGAATTGGCAACATTAGAGATGTTATTCCGTTCCCTAGAACTCCTAAATCAATCAATTTCTAAAAGAGGTATCTTAAGATGATGCGTTGCTTGTCTTTTGTGTTGTTTCTTTTGTTATCAGCTCCTTTGCATGCTGATGAAACAACATTGAAAGACAATGCTTCGCATTTATCTCTGCCAACTTGCGATGATAAAAAATTGCATGAATTATTAACAGCAAAGATTTCTGAATATTATCAAAAACATTCTGCCGTCAGTCAGCTGGAAAAACGCATGCAAAAACTTATCTCGCGTAGTATGAAGCACTTTAATGAAGTCGATGTTGCTTCCTTTTCGCCACAAGATAATATTTATGTCGCTAACAAATTGATGAGTATAAAAATTAATGATGGTCTGGAAAATAAAGAAATACGCCTTTGTCGTACTGCTATAGTTCCTAATCTTCCCATTGTCTATTTATTAATATATCCTGATAATTATTATTATATGGTAGACATCATTAATTTTGTGGGTACTCCTTCTAATCGAGAATTTTTTGTGATTTATGATTGAAAAAATCCACACCACTATTGCATTTTTAGAATTTTATAGTATTATTTTCCATTGCTGATGTTGATATTTAGTATATTAAAAATTAAATAATGTATTGTTGAGTTTTAATAAAGAGGTTTAATAGTATATGTCCAAAGGTTCTGAGATAGTTGTTCGCCCTACGCCGAATTTGCCGGTTGTTCTGGAAGAAAATAGTCTTTTTTCCTATCTGGAACGTATAAAAAAATTTCCCATGTTGAGTGAACAAGAAGAAACAGAATTGGTTCTTGCTTTTTGCAATCATGGAGATTTGAACGCCGCTCAGCGTTTAGTTACATCTCATTTGCGTCTTGCTGCCAAAATTGCTATGACTTACCGTCGGTATGGTTTACCTTTGGCTGATATTATTTCAGAAGCGAATATTGGTTTGATGCAGGCTGTAAAAAAATTTGACTTATCAAAGAATGTGCGTTTGTCTACCTATGCAGTTTGGTGGATTCGAGCCGCAATTAATGATTTTATTTTACGTTCTTGGTCTTTAGTAAAAATTGGTACTAAAGCGGCACAAAAGAAACTTTTTTATAATCTAAACCGCCTCAAAGCAAAACTCGGTTTATATGAGAATAAGGAACTTCCTCAAGAAGCCGTTAAAACTATTGCTGCAGAATTAGTTGTTGATGAAAGTGAAGTCCGTGAAATGAACGGACGTTTGTACGGGGATAAGTCCTTAAATGTTAGTATTTCTGATGATGACGAAGCCGAAAAAATTGATTTTCTGATTGATGGGCGTCAAAACATTTAAGAAAATTATGCTCGTAGAGAAGAAAAGGTTGAAAAAACAAAGTTGCTTTATGCCTGTATTTCTCAACTTAGTGAGCGTGAACAAATCGTAATCAAAAATCGAATGCTTACCGATACCCCGATTACTTTAGAACTTTTAGGTGAACAGTTTGGTGTTAGTCGCGAACGTATTCGTCAAATTGAAAAAAAAGCTTTTACTAAACTTTCCGAGCTGGTAAAGCTTGCATTAAAAAATAATTTGTGATAACATGCAATCCCT
>JAFTNB010000127.1 GCA_017452115.1 Alphaproteobacteria bacterium | reverse complement strand
GTATACTCGCGCCCTTTTCGCACCAGTTTTACTTTTTCTCCCACCACATCAGCAATAGAAACTTTTGCTCGCAGTTCATCTATAAATTTCTGCAAATCTGCCATAAATAAAAACTACTTCCCAGACAAGATATTTTTAATTGTACCGCTTGCCGCACCAAAATCCATTTGACCTGCATATTGTTCACGCAAAGAAGCCATAACTTTCCCCATATCTTTCATTGAAGAAGCACCAAGAGTTTCGATTGCAGACTTAATTGCTGCTTCTACTTCTGTTGCATTCATTTGTTTAGGTAAAAAGCGTTCAATAACATTAATTTCGCTCTGCTCTTTATCTGCCAAATCCTGACGATTAGCTTCTACATACATTTTGATTGAATCTTTACGCTGTTTAATCATATTTTGCATCATGGAAAGAAGTTCTGTATCGCTGGCTTCTTTTTGCCCTTTTCCTTTGGCATCCACATCTTTTTCTTTCAGTCCGGCAATAATCAAACGAACTGCAGATACGGTTGTTGTATCTTTATTAATCATAGATTCTTTCAAAGCTTTTTGCAAATCTTCACGTAACATTATATTTCTCCTATATTAACTGAAAATTTGCTTAATCATACATCATCACCATAAAAATGCAAGAGCTAACACTGACAATATTACTTGAAAAAAACAAACATATATTGTAGATTAATAAACGACACAGGAGATAAATAATGAATACAGCTGAATTTAACATCCAAGCTCTTGAAAATGCTTTAAATACATTACAAGAAAGTTGGGCTGCATATATCAACAATCAAAATGAAAAAAGTATCTCAAATATTATTGCCGATTCTTGTGTGAAAAGATTTGAATATACTATGGAAACAGCTCTAAAACTAATGCGTCGTTATCTCAAATTAGAATATGCTAAAGATGACAAAGAATTAACTGTAAATAACATATTTCGTTTTATGGCAGGATACGGAATGATTAAAAATTGGGAGAATTGGAAAGAATATTATGCCAAACGTAATGATACTTCCCACGAATATAATATAGAGAAAGCCAGAAATATGATGTGCTGGAAGAGCTAAAACAAAAATTTGATGATAGCCTATTGCCATATGTGGTGAACTTTTCCGATTATTACAAAATTGATACCGACTTTTACCAACAAATAGAAAAAGACCTAAAACAAATATAACTAAAAATAAAATCTTCCACTTAAAACAAATTCATCAACATCGTGTCCGTAATTTTGTTGATATAAGTATTCGGCAGCAAGGGCAGTATTTTTGCTTAAACTATATGCACTTTCGATTTTATAACGTATTGTTGAACCTGACTTTTGTGTTGCCCAAATTTTTTCAGTTTCTGCAAGCAAACGCCAATTGCCAAAATCTGCAAACACTCCCAACATTCCTCCTACTGCCATATATTGATTTCGAGCTAAACTACCACCATATACAGCATAGTTATTTATCATTGCATAAGTCCAAATTTTATCACTCAAAGCATAACTTACACCACCGCCAACTTTAAGCTTAAAAACATATCCCTCATCTTCATCATCAGGCATCATCATTCGTTCAATTTTTGCATCTATAGCATAAGAAATCGGTTTAAACATCTCATCCATCGGCGAAATGGATTTAATTCCCACCATATCTAATTCTTGCAACACTGTTTTATTAGAATTATCATAGTGTCGCACTATTGTATTCAAAAAATTAATTTCAGCTCCTCGCAAAAATCCATAATTATTATCCGTTAACGAATGATAAGCCGGTCGATAACTAATTTCTTGAAAACTTTGCCCATTTTTCATACCTGTACCGATTGTAGCCCGCATTGCTTCATGAGTATCAAGCGGAGATGCCCCGCTTCTCAATTCTTTAATTTTTCCTTGTTCATTTTGATTACTGCGTGCTTTTAACAAATCAAAGCTCCGTTTGCGATAATCTTTAAGTTCCAAATCTTTAGCTACATATTGATATTGCACATACTGATAAGCTGTTTCAAGCACATTTGACCTTTCTTCTTCACTCAAATTACTCATTTCATATTTTTGATTTTTTATAGCTTCAATATACGCTGCTCTTTCTGTTTCACTCATTTGATTATATCTATATTTAATTTTTGCCTGTCTGGACGGACGATAATAAATTTCTTTAACTAATCCTTGGCGTGAATAAACAGCTTTTAAGGTATCAAGAGGAATTGCCTGTACCGGAAAGTCATCTGCCAGTTTTAAAGACGGACGTACTGCATCCAGCATCTCCATCAACATATAAGAACAATTCCGAGAGAAAAAATAATATCGGCTCTGTACATGTCCGATTTCCCACAAATGAGCTACAAAAAAATCTAACTCTTTAGGAGAAAAATCTAGGTTAAGCTCCCAAATATCTCTATTTTCAAGATTATTATAAGTATTTATTACATCATAATATGGTTTAACCGTAAACCCGCCATAATAACCACCGGTCAAACCAAGAATTGCAAAAAGTGCACTGTTTTCTTTTCCGTTCGTAAAAGCCCCGTAATTTGCTCCATGTGCCAACAGCTGCGTTCCTTTTCGTTTAGTATCAATACGCAGCAATGTATGCCCAAACAAGGAAGACGGATTGTTCATGTAGGCATCTGTAAATAATAATGTTACGCCGGCAGGTTGCAGATCTGCATAAAATTCTTCCAACTTTTCACATTTAGGAAAGGATTTTAAAGCATATCCTTTTTGCTGCAAGTATTTATAACGTGCTGGAAATAAACACTTTTTATCTTCATTTTGGTTATTAGAAAACAAATCAATTGTTGCTTGTAACTCGTCTTGCGGAGAAATTTTCCCTTTAGGGCTTAAAAAGAAGTTGTCTGTATCAATTGTGCTTTTATAGCCGCCGAATATTTGGGGGCGGTAATGTCCAAGAGCTAACCACTCATTGTCAACTGGTGCCCCATTAGCAATATTTGCCCAAAAGCATATACATAAAAAACAGATAAAACGCATCATCATACATAAAAAAACAGAGTGATTTTTTTTGTTTCCAACCACTCTGTCAACATAATCACAATCAGTTAAGCCTGTTTAACCATTTCCATAACATTGAGGGTAAGAGTTACCGCATCAATATTTTCATTTGGAAACAGAACTGCAAAATTTTGTTTAGACATTTCACCCAATTTTGCACTATCCATATTCAAAATACCGGCAAGTGTATCAATAGTTTCGCCATAACCTGCCGCTGCATCCATGGCATATTGTTCCATATTATTTTCCAAAAATGCCAACATCATTCTGCCGGTACCGCCGGTTACTCTGCCGTTTGGATCACAACCGGATGTACCAAATGTAATTCCGAAAGTTTGTGTACCGAAAGAAGCATTGGTTGTTACTGCCAATACTTGAGGAGCAATACCGCTTTGACCACGCCAAGCCATAGAGCCTAAACCGCAGCCGGTACTGTCAATTGCATGTACGTCAGAAGCAAACGCAGCCAAACCAGCTGCAAATAGAGACAAATAAAGTTTATTCATTAATTTAACCTCCGTTAAAAAATTATCAGTTACATTTTTACCATAAATACGGCTTTTGTACATCTTTGATGTTTATTTTTTAACAGAAAAAATAAAAAAGCTTGAAATATAAAAATCCGCATGTTATATGTTTTGTAAATTAAAATGTTAACTAGGCTGTGAGCGGTATCTGCCTCTCTCAGTCGATTTTTTTTAATGTAAAAAAGGTGCTAAAATGGAAAAATTCCCTTTAACTAAAGTCGGTTATCTGGCATTAGAAGAAGAATTAAAACACTTAAAAGCCGTAGATAGACCAAATATTATTGCTGCCATTTCAGAGGCTCGTGCTCAAGGTGATTTGTCTGAAAATGCCGAATATTCTGCAGCTAAAGAAAAACAAAGTTTTATTGAAGGACGCATTCAAGATTTGGAAGCGGTGCTTAGTCGAGCTCAAGTTATTGATGTTGCCAATACACAAGCCGATGTTATTCGTTTTGGAGCTACAGTTCAAGTAGTTGATGAAGATACTGACGAAGAAAAACAATATCAAATTGTTGGTGATTATGAAGCAGATATTGAAAAAAATAAAATTTCGCTTTCTTCTCCGCTTGCCAAAGCTTTGATTGGAAAAGAAATTGGAGATACGGCAGAATATACTGCTCCGGGCGGTAAAAAATCTTTTGAAATTTTAGATATTCAATATATCTAACCAACTTGGAAAATCTTTGTTCCTAATTATATTTAAAGCTGCATATAGTGCGGCTTTAATTTTATTTTAAGGAATAAAAAATGAGTGAAGATAATCAAAAAATGACTGGAAATTGTTTCAATAAAGGAGTATTGTGCACATGGGAAAGTACTTGTATAAATTTTGATAATATGGATACATCCGCTTTTCCTGAATTTGATTTCAACACAATAGAAATCTATCCTTCACCAGATGAGAAGATAAATGGCAGAATATAAAAGTAAAGTTTTGATAATTGGTTCCGGTCCCGCCGGATATACGGCTGGTATATATGCAGCTCGTGCAGGACTAAATCCTATTTTGGTAACAGGAAACCAATCAGGAGGACAACTGACTATTACAACCGATGTTGAAAATTTTCCAGGTTTCCCAACCCCCGTCAATGGATTGGAACTAATGGCAAATATGCGTCAACAAGCACAAAATGTCGGTGTTACCATTATTGATGATATTATCACTGAAGTTGATTTTCAAAACCGCCCTTTTATTTGTAATTCTGAAAAGTATAATATTTATTGTAGCGAAAGCGTTATCATTTCTACCGGAGCTGCTGCTCGTTGGTTGGAATTAGACAGTGAAAAAAAATTTCGTGGATACGGAGTATCCGGTTGTGCAACATGTGACGGATTTTTTTATCGCAATAAGAATGTTG
>JAFTNB010000126.1 GCA_017452115.1 Alphaproteobacteria bacterium | reverse complement strand
TTTAGGATTGATTTATAATAATGGCTACCTGTTGCAAAGAAAATTTCATCGAATTCCTTTTTATCAATATTTATGTTTTTCCAAAAAACGGAATTATCCGGACAATGTTCTATATCGGACGCAATTTTCTCGGCATTAATTTCATCAAAAATCTCTAAAGAACAATCGTGTATAACTGAAAGTCCCCAAAATAGTGCCTCAAACAAAAGAGTGTTATCCGCAAAAGGAGCATTGTGAGCTATTAGATTTTGTTTTATGGAATATAGCTTTGTAATAATTTTCTCAAAGAAAGTGAGAACATCAGTCGGATTTTGTTTAGATACTTTTATGAGATAATAATTATTTATAACATCTGATTTTGATGTTGCTCCGGCAAAACTCTGAATAGGTACATATCTCAAAGACAATACAGTGCGAACTCGAGATAAGATGTAATTAATTTTATCTCTTTCTTGTATGTTCTGCTTTCTACGGGGAAGCAATATTTCTTGACATTTTTTTAAGAAATCTGGATTTTTCTCCAAATGATCCTTGAAAGTATGAACTAATGGGTCATTTATGTAAGCCGCACGTTCAATTTCTTGAGGCTTTAATGCAATGATACCAGAATTATATCGTGTAAATATTTCTTTCTTCACCTTGTCTTCTTGGAGCGGAGTTAGGGATGGTTCATTTACAATGCTAAATTGCAAAATTCGAATTTTAGTGTTTTTGAAATTTTCCTTAATCTCTTCCGGCAATTCGGCAAAATGCTTTCCGCTTAATGAAGATAGGGATTTCAATCCGGATTCATTAAGCGCTAACGAATTTTCAAGAAATTTTTTAATGGTTTCATAACGCTGACGTCCATCAATAACCTCATTTTTGCTTCCATCATCGAATAATACAATAGGTGGAATCTCGGTTCCGAGAAGAATACTCTCAATAAAATATGTGGCTTTTTCTTCATCCCATACGTATTTTCTTTGGAAATAAGGAGCGTAGTCTATTCTATTTGCGTAACGTGCGTTTAAGAATGTATGCGCGATAGATTTTACGGAGTTTTCTATTTTCAGATGAGTTTTAAAAATTTCTATAATATCAGAGCAATCTAATTCAATACTCATATATTTTATCTCCTTAATTTATTTTGGTTCGATTGGAAAATTTCTTGTCACAAAATAGTGGCTCATTTTTATTGACAACAGACCCTTGGAAAAAGAACTCGTTGTTATAATTCATTCTCTGTTTAACCAAGCCATCTAAAGCGAAACGAAATGTATATTGCCAACTTGGATTTGAAAAAGCATTCGGTATTTGATGAATTGCAGGTAGCCAATCGTAAATATATCTGCATTCGTCAAATACAATCAAATCGGTGAACATTCTTGTCTGTTTTGCTTTATATGTTAATCTAAAGGCACTTTCAGTACAATAGTGCATCGGATATGATAGTTGGTTCATCACGGAATCAAAAAACAGCATTTTGTTGGGCTTGTCCAAAAATTGATACATATTACGCGCATTATCGAAAAATGATAGTGTATCATTCAAGCCGGCATGTAGGTCAAGTTCTGAATTTCGAATATCATATGATTTTTGCAAACACGAAAGAAGTTCATAAGGCTCGGTTGAATAAAGAGAACCTCCGAGTTCGGCTTCTAAACGGTTACATCTCGCCATTCCTGTAAAATTAGCGCTCTTTTGATACAATACCTTATTCATCGCAAAAAACTTTAATAATGTATTATTCTTAATGGTGTTTGCATCAACAAAATCATATTGTTTGTTTTTTAATGGCGTAGTAGTTGATATCTGTTTTAAAAACGGAGAATGACAAAACCATAAAAGAGGAACTGATATTGATGCAGCATTGCATATCATTGCTGTAATAAAGTCGCCATAATATCTCTCGAAATTTTCACTTACCTCAGCTTTATATTTTTCATAATCTCCTGTTAGGAATATATTACCTTGCGACTCTACTAAACAGGATGAAGGGGTTTCTTTAATATAAAAATAACGTGCAATGATATCTTCAAACTCTTCTCGTAATTGCGAGTTGCT
>JAFTNB010000125.1 GCA_017452115.1 Alphaproteobacteria bacterium | reverse complement strand
TCATTTATTTTTATGGAAGATGAGTCTTTACAGCGTCCAACCGAGATGTCTTTTCGGGTATACAATCTGAAGCCGTTGCAAGGTGGAATTATCGAAGCCTATACGGAAAGTAGTTGTAATGGCGGTTGGTTTGGTTTATGTCAGGGAAATGTGATTTATGTTTTATCTTCACAAGGCAGTGGCTGGAAGGTGAATGATATTTATTTCCTAGCCCAATAATATCAATTTATACTGTTATAACCGCCACATATGTGGGCGGTTATTTTTTTTTGAGAAAACTTGAAACTCTCTTTTAAAGGTTAATATTCTATTGACGAAAGTTATAGTTGTGGTAATCTATAAGGAGTGTTTAAATGTTTAGTTGGAGACCTTGGGTGTTTGCAAATAAAAAAGCGGTTATTTGGGATTTGGATAATACGTTGTATCGGATTACGCCGGAGTTTGGTGATGTTCTGGATTCAGTTATGGCGAGAGTTACGATTGAACAGCTCGGTGTTGATTTGGATTTTGAAACTGCAAAACTAACTGTAAAGGAATCTTTTGCTAAATATCGAGATGGAGGAGAAATTTTTTATCGAGATTATGGGGTAGATGAAAAAAAATTTTATAAAGCTTATCATGATAATGTTCCTTATGAGCAGATTGTTCCATATGAAGGATTGGCAGAACGCTTGAAACAAATTCCTCTGGAACAATTTGTGTTTACCTACAGCAGTCATTCTTTGGCTGAAAAAATTATTGAAAAAATCGGACTAGCAGAGATTTTTGCCGGACGTATCTACTCGGTTGAGGATTTTAACCATACGAAGAAAAATGAAAGTCCCGATGTGTATTTGCAGTTATGTGATACAATCTGTATTGCTCCTTGTGATTGTGTATTTGTCGATGATAGTTATTCTAATTTGATATATCCAAAAGAAATCGGTATGACTACAGTTCGTTTGTTTTATAAAGAAAATTCAGCTAAAGATAAAACTTATATTGATGCCGCTTATAATGGTATAAATAAATTTTTAGATGATTTTTTGCCGATTGTTACAAAAGAAAATCATAATCAAAAATCTCAACGGCAGATGGAATTTTCAAAAGCATAGTTTGAACTGTTATCTAATTTTCCTTGTTCGATTTGTAATTCTTTTTTGAATACGTCAATTAAGGGTTTGATGCGTTCTGAATATTTTTGGGCAATAATTGTGCTGCCTTGGTGAAGGGCTGCTTGGGAGTTGCCGTAAATAGGTTCTGCAGGGATTTCTTTGCTGATTTTTTGCAGGGCTTGACGGAACAAGGGAATAAAATATTCCAGCGTTTTAATGTTAATTTGTTGATGGGTTTGTTCATGGCGCAAAACCAAATCGTACATGCAGCTTCCTTTGCGTAGATTATTACTAACATAAATGGTTGGATTGGAAAATCCGAGATAAAAATCAATTTCTATAGGTGTAGCACAAAATTGTTTGCCATAGCCTTTTTGTGATAAGGAGCTGACGTTTATTTCCCATTTTACTGTTCCGGTTGCCAGACCATTGGCAAATACACCTTTTTCAACAGCACCGTGTTTCATTCCAATTTGGGTTATACCCATTTGATTTTGGCTGAAATCATATTCTAATTTACCATAAGATGTATAAAAATTAATTTTTGGATGCGGACGTATTTGTTCACAGCCGGTATAACTATATACCGCCGGTGCCGAAAAAAAACAGAAACTTATAATTGTTAATGTAAAAAAAAGTTTTTTCATGTATAATATTTTATATTAAATTAGTTAAAGTATGGTTGATATGATGATAAGGATTTTAATGCAAATTTGGGGATGGGGGATGTTGGTTGTGATTGCGTGGTATTCACAAACAGCAGAAGCTCAATTAGTGCGAAAAAAATATGAGCCGAGTTTTTTTGTTCCTCAAGGTGAATTGGAGGAAAAACCGCGGGAAATTCCGCTGGTGAAATATAGATATGGTGAAATTGACAGTGTTTCTCACAAAGAACGGGCAAAACCGGTACGTAAAATTGTTCCGCAGCCGGAAGCGGCGCAGGTGAATACGCCGCCGATAAATAATAAACAAGTTGAGATACCTGATGGGAATACATCGGCATCGGTTGCGCAAGATGTTCCGGAGTATCAACAAGTATATCAAGAATATTTGAAGGATGTTGATAAGGTGGCTAAAGGGCGGAAAATGCCGGCTAATCACGGTTTGCAGAATGATTTGGCAAAAATGGATTCTGATGAACGGATTAAAATTGATAAAGAATTTAATGCTAATCGTGATGTAGTGACTGATTTTAGCAATGCTCTTAATTATTAGTTTTGATGTAAAAAAAAAGAGGTGTTATGCAAACACCTCTTTGTAAATATAAAAATATAATTAGAAATTATATTTGATACCTGCTGTGTATTCCATCATGTGATCTAAATTGTCAAGTTTATTGAAGTTCACATAACGAGCGACAGCGCGGAAATCCCAGTTTTCGTCAATGCTATATTGTGCACCGGCACCAATACGCCAGCCTAAACCGTGGTCTTTATCTGTTTCGCGAGCTTCACCGGCAAATGTTGATTTATGTTCAAATGTATATTCGGCGATACCGGCTGTTCCTAAGAGAGAGAATACCTGATCGCAGCCTAAAGGAAGATAACCATACAAATCAATACCATAAGCTTGGAAGTTTGAGCCTAATTTTTCGTTATCATAACTTTTGCCATAGTTATCGCTGATTTGATAGAAAATTTCTGTTCCAAAATATTTGTTATAGCTTGAACCCAGAGATACAGAGGCTGAATTAAATGTCGGAGCATAACCATTTTCAGTGTTCTTGGTATTAATATCATTGTAATTATAATTGATGCCGACATAGGGATTATATTCCAAAGCATTGGCGCCGGCAGCAAAAGCAATAACTGACACAGCGGTCATTAAAGCAGTAACAGTATTCTTCATTTGTACATCCTTTATTTCTATAGATATTAAGGGCAGGTATATAACCTGATGGTTTACACTATAATATTTTTTTTATAAAAATAAAGTAAATATTTATAACTTATTGTTACAAATTGATAAAAATCTTGAGAAAATCTATCTTTGATGTTAATATAAATAAAAAATATATGTATGAAAGTATGATGATGAATAAAAAAAGTCAGTTAGGGCGGACATTGGTAGAAATGCTGGCAGTGTTATCGGTGCTGGGTGCATTTACTGCTTCGGTATTTACTCTAATTGGAAATGTAACGGATAAATATAAGTCGAGTATTATTTTAACGCAAGTGCGCGAAATTCGTAAGGCAATAAATAGTCGTTATGCTGCCTTGGGAATATATACGGGGCTTACGACCGATATTTTGGCGAAAGAACGTTTAGTATCTTCTAACATGATTCATAACGGTAAAATTTATCATGCTTTTAAGAAAGAAGTGAGTGTCGCAGTAGGTAATACCGGTGGTACAGGGCGATCTTTCTTTATTAATTTTATCGGATTGCCGGCGCAGAATTGTGTGGATTTGGCTCTTATCGATTGGGCAACAGATAGTACGGCGGTATTAGTGGGAATTAGAATAAATGACAAGACTTTTACTTGGCAAGAAAATGAAGTTGATGCCAGTGGTAAGTTTCTAACACCTGCAGATACTGCATTACCCCTAACTTTATTAAAAGTTTCAAAAGCTTGTGTAAGCGGTGAAAATAATAAAATTACTTGGGAATTTCAGTAGTAAGGGAGTGTTAATTTGTGGAATATTAGAGAAATTGGTAAAACTACTGAGGCTGCAACTACTAAAACGCGTAAAATAGGTAGTAACGGAGAGAATTTTTCGGATTATTTACAAGAAATGAGTAAACCCGAAAATAAGTCTGTATCAACAACAATCGGTGTAACCGGTGCTGAAGCTATATTTGCGGCTCAGGTGGTGAATGATGAAGAAGGAAAAGCTCGAAAAAAACAAGCTGTTAAGCGTGGATTCTAATTTATTGAAAAATTAGATGAAATTCGTTATGCTTTTTTATTGGGATATATTGCCAGAGAAAAATTAATTGAGATTTCTCGTTTTGTAAAAGATAATAAAAATATAACAGATGATGCACAATTAAATGAGATTATTAGTGAAATTGAATTGCGAATTGAAGTGGAATTAGCAAAATTAACCAGATGAATTATAATAGCAGGTGATAACAGTGTTTTTTTGCTTGCATAGCAAGATTGAAATTTGTAATTTGCTTGTTATATATACAAAGTTTTAGTTTCACAGTGGTTCATTTATGTTTAGGAGTATTTAATATGAACACCGCAGTTATTCTACCTCCAGATTATCGACCTTCAGCTAACGAAGAATATATGAATAGCTTTCAGCAGGAATATTTTCGTCAGAAATTATTGAATTGGAAAAAATCTTTAATTTCTCAATCTAAAGATACTTTGG
>JAFTNB010000124.1 GCA_017452115.1 Alphaproteobacteria bacterium | reverse complement strand
TAAATTAGTAGAAAGAAGTAAAATTCCGGAAGTGACTTTAATACTTGGAGCATCAGGATTGACGGCTGTTTTTCCCATCATGGGGCCGCCAAAGATGATTTGCCCCAGTCGGGAAGATACTTTTCCGCATTGTTTGATTAAAAAAGAAGCCGGAGTACCAATCCTTGTTAAGAAATTAGCAGATTTTTTGATAGAATCACCGCTGACGGTTACAATTCTTTCAAATAATGGTTTATTTTTCTGTACTGCTTCATAAATTGCAAACATAGTACCGACATTTTGTACAACACATCCGACATCAATAGGAATTTTACCGGATGGAACTTCTCGTCCTGTTATAGCCACAATCAGTTGTTTTTCGCCTCCTTGAGGATATTTGTTGGCACAAACACGAATATTAACGCCAACATAACTTTTGGTAAGGCGTGTCATAATTTCAATAGCTTTAGGTTTATTTTCATCAATTGCAATAACAGCTTTTTGAATGCCGAGTATTTTATTGACAATTTTGGCTCCGATAATAATTTCTTCGGCTTTTTCTTGCATTAAACGATCATCGGCGGATAAAAAAGGTTCACATTCAATACCATTTATAATGAGATATTCAACTTTTTTACCTTCAGGGATAGTTGTTTTTACCGGTGTTGGAAACCCTGCCCCACCCATACCGACAATTCCGGCTGAACGTATTTTTGCAATGATTTCGTTTTTGTCTTCGGGTATTTCTCTAATAATATCAGTGGTTTGGTCGATGCTATTTTCCCATTCATCGCCCGAAGTTTTTATAGTTATCATCGGTTCATAATAGCCAAACTCACCAAGAATATCAGAAATATCTACAACTTCGCCGGAAACGGAAGAATGAATTGGTGCAGAGATAATACCATCAGCTGCAGCTAAAAGTGTTCCTACTTTAACTTTATCGCCTTTATTGACTAAAACTTTTGCCGGAGCTCCTTTATGCTGTTTGATAGGAATATAAACGTATTCCGGAATTCCGGCAAAAGTAATCGGAATATCTGTAGCAATTTTATACTTATTGGGATGAATACCGCCAATGGGGAATGTTTTAAGCATTGTTATTCTCCTCATTTTGATTGCCGGTATATACAATGGCTCCGGTCGGACAGTTTTGGGCTAGTTCTTTACCATATTGTGCTGCCGAAATTTCCGCCGGAATATAAGAGAGATTATTTTCGATTTTTATTTCCGGACAGATTTTAGCGCATTTTTGGCACCCTATACATGCTGCTTTGCAATTACGTCGAGCGATAGCTCCTTTTTGTTGATTACGGCAGGCAACATATACACGTCCTTCCGCTCTGTTTTTAGGACGAATTTCATATAATCCGCGTGGGCATATCGCTACACAAGTAGCGCAAGATGTGCATTTATCTTCATCAACAACCGGAATACCGGTTGTTTCATCAATATGAATGGCATGAAACGGGCATGCACGGACACAATCTCCTAAACGCAGGCAGCCGTTGGGACAACCGCTACGACCGCTGGAAATACTATTGGCAATACGACATAATGAAACTCCTGTATATTCAACTTTGTCTGGAGCGTTTTGGCAAGTACCCTGACAGCGCAAAACGGCAACTGTATCTTCTTTTTCTTCTGCAATATATCCTAGTTTATCTGCAATACGCTTCATGACTTCGGCACCGCCAACCGTACAATATAGAGATTTGAATTCTTGCTCAGAGGCAGATACACAGGCAGAGGCAAAAGCAAAACATCCTGCTTTGCCGCAAGCACCGCAATTAACTTGAGGTAGTTCAGCATCAATTTCTTCGACTAAAGGGTTTTGTTCTACTTTGAATTTTTGGGATACAAAATATAAAATTATTGCGGCCAAAAGAGCAATACCACTTAGAGTGATAATGTTTGTTATGATAAGATTGTCCATATTTTTCCTTGGTATCTAAATTTACTATGCTGTACAGTTTGTCTTCATCTTGCGTTATTTTTCTAATATTTTAAAGCTAAATTTTTGATTTAGAGTTTTTTTGCATAATAACAATACAATATAGTAAGGGACTAAAACAAATATGCTGAAAATTCCGGCAAGTAGCTCATTGTCGGATATATAAATGGTAATTAATAATGTGGATAACATAAGAAACCAAGGTAATACATAAGCATAAAAGATGGCACAAAATCCAGTTTTATTACTAATTTCAATTTGTATGGATTGTCCAAGGTGGTAATCGGATGGTTTTGAGGTAGGTATTGTGAGTTTAGCATAAGAATTTTCTTTAATTTGGCAAGCTGATTTGATTGCACATCCGGAGCAAGCTTCTGTACGGCATATTTTGACTTGAAGTGAGTTTTTTTGTATTTTTATAATTTCTGCAGAGTGAGATAATGATGGCAAGTTAATTCTCCATAGAATAGTAAAGTCCATTGGTTTGAAGAAGTTTTTTTCCTTGCGTCGAAACAAGCATCTGTAGTTGATTGTTGGAATTGCGGACAAAGAAAACTGCAGCTATTTTATGCTGATTAGCAAAATTCATCCCTTCTTTTTCTCCCATAGCCATAATTCCGGTAGCAATAGCATCGGCAATCATACAACTTTTATCAAATATGGTAACAGATGCTAAATTGTGTTCAACGGGATATCCTGTTTTGGGGGAGATTGTATGAGAATATCTTTTATTATCTTTGTAGTAATAATTTTGGTAATCTCCCGATGTAGCGGCGGCCATGTTATATAATCTGACAATAGCGGCATTATTAGTATGGTGGTTATTTTGTATGGGGGCTGCGATACCGATATTCCAACCGGACGTTGTTTCGGATTTTGTTCCAGAAGCGTATACTTCTCCTCCAATCTCAATAACAAAGTTTTTATATCCTTCTTTATTAAGAAGAGATTTTAGACAATCAACGGCATATCCTTTAGCTATTGCCGATAGATTAAGGTTAATATTGTCATCTTTTTTTGATAATGTTTTGTTGTTATTGTTTTGTTTAATTTTGTTAAAGCCTATATATTGTAATATATGCTTAATATCTTTATCCGTTGGAATACGGTTTTGTTTAGCTGTTCCAAATCCCCAAAGTTCAATTAATGGAGCGACGGTTGGATCAAATTTTCCATTGGTCAATTGATAAATTTTTTTTGTATTGGCGAGTAATTCGGACATATGGTCTGATAGTTTAATAGATTGGCGGGCTTTAGTTTCGTTTATTTTATTAATTTCAGAATCCGGTTCAAATACGGACATTTCTTTATTTATATTATCTATCTCATTTTTGATTTTGAGCGGAAGTTCTCTATTCTTATTTTCTGTACGTATTTTTATATGGTAATAAGTTCCAAATATTTTACCATTAATTTCTTGATAGGGATTATGGCGCAGAATGATAAAATATATGCCAAGTGCAATAAGAGTTGCTATTGAAATATATTTTAGAAATCTCATATTAGTGTTACTCCCATTAATACTTTTACGATAAATTAAATAATCTATAATACGATAATGTTAATATTATGAAAGCTGTGATTAATATGCAAGTTAAATCAGAAACATTTGTTAAAAAGGTTAAGAAAAAAATGAACAAAGTGCAACTAAAAAAATATTATGAAAATACTCAAAAATTTTCAGTTGAGTTACGTACAGATATACAAAATTTTTTTGATGGATTTGGTGGAAAATTAGCAAAAGCCGGTGTTTCTGCCAATGCAATGTCAATTATCGGTTTTATTATAGGATTATTGGCAATTAATTTTATTTCTATGCAAATGTATGCAACTGGTTTGCTGTGCATTATTATTAATCGTATGTTTGATGGTTTAGACGGTGCTATTGCTCGTCAGACAAAAGTTACTAATTTTGGAGTATTTTTGGAT
>JAFTNB010000123.1 GCA_017452115.1 Alphaproteobacteria bacterium | reverse complement strand
TCCCGGTGGGAGTTTTAAAGCTAAACATGCTCAAATTTTTGATTTGAAAAAGTATCGTGTGATTGGTTTTGATCAACGAGGGTGTGGGAAGTCTTTACCTGCCGGACAGTGGAATCATAATACAGCCAATGATATTGTTAAAGATGCTGACCGATTACTTAAGGAACTAAAAATTTTTGATAAAGTTATTGTTTGTGGTGCTTCTTGGGGAGCTACAATGGCTCTGAAATTTGCCGAAACTTTTTCAAAACAAATAAAAGCAATTATTGTTACTTCCGTATTTATGGCTGATGATGATTCCATAAAATGGGAGGAAGAGGATTGTGCATATTTCTATCCGGATGTATTAGAAAAGATAAAAGAAGGGGTTTCGGAATGGGAAACTATTCCGGTTTATTATGCCGGATTGATTTGTTCCGGAGAATATTCTAAACAACAACAAGCAATCAGTAAATATGGAATGTATGAACGTTTGCGCAGTTCGCTTAATCCCAAATTCCGTTTATTGGATGTGACAGAAGAATGTTTGGCAGAAAATAGAATTTATACGACATATGCAGCAAAGAAATTTTATCTTAAAGAAAATGAAATTATTAAAAATGTAAAAAAAATTGCTAAAATACCAACTCTAATTGTGCATAATCGTTTGGATTTTGTATGTCCGATTAAAGGAGCGTATCTTTTGTATAAGGCAATGTCAAATGCGAAGTTAGTTGTTGTTCCAGATAGCGGACATGTTAGCAAGCTGCTTAGAAAAACAATCAAGATTGAAGTGAAAGAATTTTTGAAGCATATTCATATGTAATTTTATAGTTTGTTGGATTTTATATTATGTGAGGAGTGTAAGATGAATATTCTCCTCTTTCTGTGTATATTTTTATTTTAAACTTTAGCAATTTTATATATCAGGGTAAAAGATTTACAATCTGTTGTGTGATTCAAAAAAATAATGTGGAGGTGAAAAATGAAAAAAAATTCAAAAAAAAGAAAATCCTCCAATATACTGAAATACAAAAAACATCAGCAGCAAAAACAAGTTTTGGGACTGGGACCGAAAATTGTAAATTCTGTCGTTATTGCTCTTAATGAAAATGATGCGATTCATATTCTGAAAATAGTGGAAGGTTTGTCAGAATATGATTTGGCAAAACTTCTTGAAGCGCTTGATTATGACCAACGTCATCAATTGGTAGAAATTCTAGGGGATAGAATTAATCCGGAGGTATTTCCGGAACTTAATGATGTAGTTCAAGAACAGATTATTGATACTTTAGATGAAAATCAGCTGGTACATATTGTTAATGAGCTCGATTCAGATGATGCGGTTGAAATTTTGGAGCATATGGATGATGAAGAGCAGAATAATATTATTCGGCAATTATCTCCGGAACTCAAACATCAAGTGCGTTCTTCTTTGGCTTATCCGGAAGATTCTGCCGGACGTATTATGTCGCGTGAGTTCGTTAGTATGCCTGATAACTGGACAGTAAAAGAGGCCAAAAAATATCTTTTAACCGAGCGTGAATTGCCGAATGATTTTTATGATATATTCTTAACAGATTCAAATATGCATCCAACCGGTCAGATTGCCTTGGATAAGTTATTGCGAGCAAAACAGACGGAGTTGCTCTCCAATATTATGGATTGTGAAGTGGTGCCTGTCGATGCTTATACCGATCAGGAAGAAGTGGCGCATATGTTCCGTGAATATGGTTGGCGCTCGGCAATGGTGGTGGATAATAAGTGTCGTTTAGTCGGTGCAATTACAATTGATGATGTTGTGCACGTGATCCATGAAGAAGTTTCTGAAGATATTATGCATCTTTCCGGTACGGAAGAGGGCGATGTTTATAAATCGGTCAGCGCAATTTTTAGATCACGCTCAATTTGGTTGCTGACAAATTTAATTGCAACAGTAGTCGCTTCATCTGTTGTACGTGGTTTGGAGGATATTATTGCTCAAATTTCAGTTCTGGCAGTATTGATGCCAATTG
>JAFTNB010000122.1 GCA_017452115.1 Alphaproteobacteria bacterium | reverse complement strand
GCGTGCGTTGCTTTTGTGTGCGGTATATGAGCTTATTAATACAGTTGATGTAGATGTAAAAGTCATAATTCAAGAGTATGTTGATTTAGCATATGCTTTTTTTACAAAAAGTGAGCCAAGGGTTGTAAATGCTCTTCTAGACCAAGTGTCTAAAGTTCGTCTAGCGGATATCTAATACAGAAATTGCAGATATTTTGCTCAGTTATGTACTACTTTATAAAAAACTGTGAGTAAAATGACAAGATTAAAATTATATGAATATCCGCATCCGGTTTTGAAGCAAAAATGTGTTGCGGTCAAAAAAGAAGAATTTAATGCAGAACTCAAGCAACTGCTTGATGATATGCAAGAAACAATGTATTTGGAAGCTGGAGTAGGTTTGGCCGCACCACAGATCGGTATTTCTCGGCGTATTGTAGTAATTGATGTTGAGCGTGATGAAGATGGCGCCAAACCCGGAAATCCGTTGCAAATGATAAATCCTGAAATTATTTGGCGTTCAGATGAAATTGTATGTGGGCAAGAGGGATGCTTGTCAGTGCCCGGACAACGTGCAGATGTGGAGCGCCATGCTGAAGTACGGATTGTATATTATACTCCTGAAGGTGAAAAAATAGAACTATTTGCAGATGGTTTATTGGCAATAGCAATTCAGCATGAATTGGATCATTTGGACGGCATTTTATATATTGATAGAATTAGTCGACTGAAACGTCAGATGTTAATCAAAAAATTAAATAAGTCTAAGAAGTAATTTTATATATCGGAGGCGGTTATGAAAATTGTTTTTATGGGAACGCCAGATTTTTCGGTTCCTATTTTGGAATCGTTGGTTAAAGAACATGAAGTTGTATGTGTGTATTCTCAACCGCCTAAAGAAGCCGGACGAGGACATAAGATTTTAAAAACACCGGTTCATATTGCCGCAGAAAAACTACAAATTGAAGTTCGGACACCTAAGTCTTTGAAAAATGCTGATGAACAAGCCGCTTTTGCTGATTTAAATGCGGATGTGGCGGTGGTTGCTGCTTATGGTTTGATTTTGCCAAAAACGATTTTAGAGGCTTTCCCCAGAGGTTGTATAAATGTTCATGCTTCATTGTTGCCTCGTTGGCGTGGTGCAGCTCCGATACAACGGGCAATTGAAGCTGGTGACGGTCAAAGTGGTGTAACTATTATGCAAATGGCGGAAGGACTTGATACCGGAGATATGCTGTTGAAAGGTACAGTCGAATTAACTGCAGGAACAACTGGGGGAAAACTGCACGATAAATTGTCAGTAATGGGAGCGCAATTGATTAATCAGGTCTTGAATAATATTGACAGTATTGTTCCAGAAAAACAAAATGAAAATGATACTTGTTATGCGGCTAAAATAGATAAGTCGGAATGTAAAATAGATTTTTCTTTATCAGCAGAGATGATAGAACGCAAAATTCGAGCGTTTAATCCTTATCCGGCAATGTATTTTGAATATGCCGGCGAACGTTTTAAAATTTTAGAAGCCGAAGCATTTGCTGAAAATGCCGGTTTGCCTGCCGGTACTATTATTGATAGTGATTCCGGTTTATTGATTCAATGCGGTGAGGGTATTTTGTCAGTTAATCAGATTCAGCGGCAGGGTAAAAAAGTGATGGCGATTGAGGAGTTGTTGCGTGGTTTTAAATTTAAATCGTAGAAGCTCGTCTAGAGGTTTTCTAGAGCCATTTTCTACGGTCGCGTACTCGGTCATGTACTACTTTGTACACTCCCTCGTACTTTCCTTGAAAATAACTCTATAAATTCCACTAGCCGAACTTTTTGAAACTCGTATAATGGACTATTAGAGCATTTCTTGGGAATTGATGAGTGTTTCTTTTTCTTTTTTGAGATTTTCATAACGCTTATATTCTTCTTCAGAGAAATCTGCAGATGTTTCCATAATTC
>JAFTNB010000121.1 GCA_017452115.1 Alphaproteobacteria bacterium | reverse complement strand
TTTGACAACAGAATCGCAAAATCCGAAGAATTTTTTAAGTGAAATTAAACTTGTTTGCGGTTAAGCTTATCACAATAAAGTAGGATTTTATGAGGAACGCCATGGCACATTTTAACTTCAATCAAGGGCTTTTCCAATCCAAAGGTGAAATGTCAAAATACATTTCAGACGAAGGAAAAGAGTATATTCCCTATGATTATAATTTTGCGAACGATATTGTGCCGGCAATCAACAACCTGCTTCCGGATGTAGAGAAAGTCCCTCTCTCGTGCGAACTGAAGAACGTTAAGGTCTTTTTGCAAGGCAGTCTTATCGGACTTTGTTTCAAAGACTTTGACTTCGGCGATGTGCAAGCTGCCGGAGCATTGTTTGGTGCAACAAGTTCACCTTATATTAGTGTGCTATACTTCATTAACTGCCGGTTTGGAGTTAATGACGGAATTGACATTCCGTCGGCCGGTGTCGGTTTTTATGACTGTGTGTTTGAGGAGGATTACAATATCCGCATTCGCGATGACAAACCGGACGCCCCTATTGAATTTAATAATTGCGTCTTTAACAGCAGTCTGAACTTTGACAATATACACGCACGTATTCCGGTGGAGATTGATCGTTGTTTGTTTAACGAGAACAGCTGCTTGAATATGAAGAATTTTAACGATACAGCGGAGTTTGGCTTATATCACCTTGAAATCAGGAACACTATTTTTAAGGGCACCGTGAATTTTGACGGCGGCGTTATTCCGACTAAGAGTATCTTGGAATATCTGACATTTTTCCGCGAAATCAGCTTTAAGGATACGAAAATCGAAAAAGATGTCAAAATCCAAAATTTGAGCTTTGCGCCGTTTATCACCAAACCGGCAAAAGACGGCTTTAAGAGCTTTCTTAATGCGCTGAGTGTCAACGGATATGGCAAAGAAGCCAAGTTTTATGAGCAAAATGTCGGTGCGGAAGCGGTGGAGCAGAAAATTGACAAAGATAAATTGGAAATTGCCATCAAATCCAACTGGGTGAGCATTAAACAAGCCGCCGCAATCCTAGGCATTTCCTATACAACATTGCTCGCCATGCGCAAAGAAGACAAAGCCGGCGGAATCCAACGAATTCCCTACCGCGGCGAAGGCAAAAGCAGCTGTTACTATGTCCCCCTCCTTGAAGCCTACAAAAGCCGCGACATGGCTTTAGTTAATAAGCTGGCGAAGGAGATGATGGGGAAATAGGCAACCAGTGTAGGCCATACCGTGAAACATCTTATAACTCCTGTGAAACACTAGATAATTAACATTTATCATCAATATCCACAGGCTAAAATGTAATATTAGCAATATATCTTTTTATTTTTTAATTTTAACATAAAATAATAGCGATAAAAGGTTGCAGCCTTTTATCGCTATAAAATTGGAACTTTAAGCTCCTAAATTTGTTACATAGAATGTCTTAATGATTATTTGTATTTTAGTCAAGCTCAAAGTTCCTTATGGTAAAAAGATTATAATGTTAGAAAAATGAGCAAATTAGAATTAAACATAACATCGTTATCAAATTATTGGAAAATTGATAGTGATGAGTTTGTTAAAAGAGATATACTAGATCCCACTTTCAAAAAGGATGTTCCTCTTTTTATAGATCCAATGCTTTTAAAAAGTTCGAAATATGAAATATTTAGAGTTAATGCAAGAAATTCTTATGAAGAATTTTTTAAAAAGTTATATATGAATATTGAAGCAATATCTACTCTTGATGGTCAAATTAAAGTAAAAGCTGAGAAAGATATAAAAAGAAAACTTACATTTAAGGAAAATAAAGCTCTATGTCTAGGATTTTCTAAATATGGGACGACAGGACGGGGAACAGGACATTACTATGCAAGCATTTTGTATAATTCAGCATATGATTTAATCATCAGAGGAATTAATAACTCTAATTTTTTCTCTGTTTTGTTTTTTTTAGAGACTGGTTTTGGTGCTGATTATATCAGCGATATGACAGCTTGCATAATTTTACCTGAATTAGCAACTTTTACAGAAAATATAGCTAAAGAACTTAATATAGATACCTTTCCTTATAGAATAGGTGACAAAAAATATATGTTGCCTAAGCATCCTTGCTATAATTCTTATATCTTAATTCTTCCTAATGATATTTTAGCACCATTGCCGAGTGATGGTACTGTCAAAAATACTCTCACATCATTTTGTAATTCAAATGAGGATAATGATAATATCCGAGCAAGGGTCAATACAGATATTGGACAGATTTTACTTCAAGCAAATGAAGGAAAGAGCACAGTTACTGAATTAAAAAACGCTGTAAAAGATTATGTGTTTAAAGATTTTGATGCTTTAGATAAATTATCGAAATTTATTAAAAATCGTAATGTAAAACCTTATGATTTTTTTAAGGATGTTCTTGGAATTAGAGCCGTTTCTGAATTAAAATGCGTATTTGAAAATGTGAATTATTGTCTAGATTTATCTAAATCCAAATCAGAAATTATTGAAAATGTTATTACTGATTTTGTTAATTTTATAGAAAATAATAATAAAATTTTAAAAAGTCTATGTGGCAAAAAAGAAGAAGGATGGCAAAGTGCATTTTTTCTGTACATAGATCAAATTTTCACTAAATATAACATAGATATTAATTCTGAAGCAGAACTAGGACGAGGCCCTATAGATTTTAAGTTTTCTTATGGTAATAATTTTAAAATACTAATTGAAATGAAATTATCAACAAATTCTCAGTATTGCAGAGGCTTAGATAATCAATTGGAACTTTATAAAAAGTGTAACGGAAAAACACATGCTTCATATTTTATTTTTATTAATCTTGATGCTGATAACAAAAAAGCTGATAAAAAGAAGAAAAAACTCTTGGATAGGAAGAAAAAATTAGGTTTAGATACCAACCTAGTCTTTATAGATGGATTACCTAAACCATCCGCCAGTAAACTTTAAATTAACTATTAGAGACAATGTCATATCGCTTCCTTAATATACCGATGTAAAGTATTCCAATCGCAGCCAAGAAGACGGGAGATTTCAGCTTTGGATATGTGTTTATCAAGCAATTCCTTTATTTTAGCGTGTTTTTTCTTTAATTTGCGGTATGTGCTACCACGAGGGCGACCAATGTGTTTTCCTTCAGCTTTGACGCGTTTTAAGGATTCTTTGGTGCGGTCGGAGATAAGCTGACGTTCTATTTCACTGGCAAGACTAAACGCAAAAGCGAGAACCTTGCTTTGGATGTCAGCTCCAAGCCTATAATTCTCTTTCAAAGTCCATATTTGACATTCTTTTTCCAAACAATTTTGCAAAATTCCCATCACTTCAAGCAAATTTCGGCCTAATCGGGACAATTCTGTTGCAATGAGGATATCTCCTTTTTTGAGTTTTTTAAGCAATTTACCTAATTTTAGTTCATTAAGTGGTTTGCGAGAACTAATAGTTTCCTCTACCCATTTACCAATTTGGAGATTATTTTCATCTGCAAATGTTTGTATGCCATGTTTTTGGTTGCTCACGACTTGGTGTTCTGTTGAAATTCTGCAATATCCGTAAATCATCGTCAATCCTTTATAAAGTTCAGTTATATTTATTTGATTTAACGATAACTTATGAAAAAAATAACACGGAAATAAACCCACCGTTTATTTTCCGTAGCAATTACACATTTATCTAGTCATAAAACTTGCTTATATTATTAGCATCAATCTTTTGAAAAGCAAACATTTTAACAGTTTGCTCACGACTATTTTGATTCGTTATTTTTACACTCATCAAAAACGGTGGGTTTTGATGAGTGCAGACATTGAGCAAAATGAAGATATTGATATCTTGGAGCAAGAAATTCAAGATATTAGCTCATTTTTGCTTAAAATACTGCTGCAAGATAAAACCACAGGACGCTTTATCCGCTTTGCCTGTGATGAATACCTTAAATATGGCGAAGCGTATGCGGCAGATAAAGAGATTCTTCCTAACCTGATTATCGGTAAAAACACTAAAATTATTCAACCACGGACGGCTAAAAGTAAAGACGAACAAATCAATCGTACCAGAAAGGCAGCCGAAGTCTTTACACCTAGTTGGATTTGCAATGAAATGAACAACCATTGTGATGAACAGTGGTTTGGTCGTCCGAATGTCTTTAATACACCAAGCGGACATGACTGGGCTCCTAATCCAGAACCAATAACATTTCCGGAGAATAGCCAAGGTAAACGTGCAAATTGGATGAAATATGTTGATTCCAAGCGTTTAGAGATAACTTGTGGAGAAGCACCATACTTAGTTTCTCGCTACGACACAACAACGGGAGAGTTCTTACCGATAAAAAAGCGTATCGGCATTTTAGACCGAAAACTTCGCGTGGTTGGCGGAAATACAACTAATGAGACAGATTGGTTTAAATGGGCAAAACGAGCTTTTGAAAGCACTTATGGTTATGAATATCAGGGCGATAATCTGCTTTTGGCCCGTGAAAACCTGCTTTGGACATTTATTGATTATTACCAAGAGCAATTTGGTAAAGAGCCGACATTAGTGCTGAAAAAACAAATAGCCAATGTTATCGCATGGAATGTGTGGCAAATGGACGGATTGAACGACACAGTACCGTTTTGCACCACAGAAGAGAACGAACGGCAATTGGAATTGTTTGATAACCTTCCGAAAATTTATACCCCGATACTCTGCAAAATCAAAGATTGGCGGAGTGATAGAGTTTTTTATTTCCAAGACCTGAAGAAAGGAAAAGAAAATGAAGTTTGATGTTGTTATAGGAAATCCGCCATATCAAGTGAATGACGGTGGTCATGGTTCAAGTGCTACAGCAATCTATGGTGATTTTTTCTTAAGTTCCAAGAATTTAAACCCATCATACATATCAATGATTATGCCTTCTCGTTGGATGACAGGTGGGAAGGGATTGGATGATTTTAGAGAAAAAATGATTTCAGACAGACATATCAGAATACTTCATGATTATATGAACTCTAATGATTGTTTTAATTCTGTTCAGATTGAAGGGGGTGTTTGTCATTTTATATGGGATAGAAATAAAATAGGAACCTGTCAATTTTACACGCATTCTAATGGAAAGGAAACATGTGTTGAAAGATATTTGTCAGAAGGTAATTCTGATGTTGTTGTTAGAGATGCAAATGCAATTAAAATATTAAAAAAAGTTAAAAACCACAGAGAAAATAGTTTCTCAGATATTGTTTTGCCAAGAAATCCTTTTGGTATCTCTGAAAATGATTTGCCATTTTCAGAGATAAAAACAGATTTAAGGATTTTTGGTAGATTTGAGAGAGTTCGTAGTATTAAGTATATCAAAAATAATTATGTAATTTCTAAAAATAAAAACTTGTTGACATCGTGGAAAGTATTCATTTCAAAAGCAGATGGAGCAGCAGGGCAATTAGGAAATCCAGTCCCTGCCAAGATAATAGGAAAGGCTGAATTAGGAGATAAAAATACAATTTGTACAGAAACATTTTTAGCAATAGCTCCTTTTAAATCTAAAGTAGAGGCGGAAAATACTATTAAATAT
>JAFTNB010000120.1 GCA_017452115.1 Alphaproteobacteria bacterium | reverse complement strand
CAGGCAAATCAACATTGTCATATGTTTTATCTGGAAAACCCGGATACGAAATTACTTCCGGTTCGATTCGTTTTAAAGGTAAAGATTTATGCCAAATGTCTACAGAAGAACGTGCTCGTGAAGGCATTTTTTTGTGTATGCAATATCCTGTAGAAATTCCGGGAGTTCCAACTTCTACATTTCTAAAACATGCTGTAAATGCAGTGCGTAAACACCATGAATTGCCGGAATTGGATACTTTTGAATTTCTCAAAACCTTAAAAGAAGAAGGATCAAAACTGGAAATTAGCAATGAAATGCTGAAACGCCCGATTAATGTTGGCTTTTCAGGCGGAGAGAAAAAACGTTTAGAGGCTCTGCAAATGTCCATACTGAAACCTTGCTTTTCTATTCTTGATGAGGCGGATTCCGGTTTGGATATTGATGCAATGAAAATAGTTGCCGAGAATATTAATTCTTTGCGTAATGGAAAAATGTCAATGCTTGTCATTACTCATTATCAGAAACTGCTTAATTATATTGTTCCGGATTTTGTACATGTATTTTCGGATGGACATATTGTAAAATCCGGAGATAAAAATCTTGCTTTGGAACTTGAAGAAACCGGTTATGCCGAATTTACGAAAGAACAATAATATGGGTAGCCTTTTGCAAGATAAAACAATGAATGGTAGTGATGTATTTTGGCTAGATGCATTACGTCAACAAGGACGGGATACTTTTGTTGCAACCGGATTGCCTACATCTAAAACCGAAGCTTGGAAATATACCAAACTACGAGCTTTGACTGTAGATGATTTTGAGCTTCCGGAGGAACAAGAGCATATATGTCATTGTGATTGTCATACCCGTCATGATAATTGTAGTTGTTCTTGCCATAACTATGAATTACCTTTTGATGCTTATTGTTTTCGCTTTCGTAACGGATACTTTTGTCCTCCTCATCCACGCCTTCCTCAAGGTGTGGAAGTTATGACTTTGCTTGAAGCGGTACATATTTACGAGGAACCTAAATCCAAATTAGGAAAATTAGTTGATTTAAAAAAATATCCTTTTGCTGCTCTGAATACAGCATATCTAGAAGAAGGTTTGTTTATTCTTATTCATAAAAATACTATACTTGATAAGCCTTTGTTTATTGATATACACACCAATTCCGGCAATAAAAATTTATTTTATAATTTGCGCAATTTGATTATTGTTGAAAACGGAGCTAAAGCCGAAATTATAGAATATTTTCATTATCAGGGAGAAGAAAAATCTCGTTATTTTGTTAATGTCGTTAATGAAATATACGTCGGGCGAGAAGCTTGCCTCAATCATTATAAATTACAAAAAGATGCATTCAAGTCCTGTCATATTGCATTAAATTTAGTTCAGGTCAAATCTTATGGACAATATTCAAACCTCTGTGTTCAAGAAGGAGCCGATATCGGACGCAATGAAGTGACCGTAAAATTGCAGGAGCCAGAAGCTGTAGCTAAAGTTAATGCAGCATACAAGATGTCTGGTTGGGCTACATTGGATACAACGACAGATATTCAACATCTTTGTGCGCACACTCGTTCCAAACAACTCGTAAAAGGGGTGGTCGATGGTGATGCAAAAGGTGTATTTCAAGGACGTATTCATATTGCCGAAGGTGCACAACAAACCGAAGGTTATCAGTTACATCAAGCTTTGTTATTAAGTGATAGGGCTGAAATAGATGTTAAACCAGAACTTGAAATTTTTGCCGATGATGTTAAATGTTCTCACGGGGCAGCTAGCGGTGAGCTGAATGAAGAGCAATTATTTTATATGCGTTCTCGCGGAATAGATGCAGAAACCGCTCGCCGAATTTTAGTTGAAGCTTTTCTAGATGATGTTTTGCAACAAGCCGATTCTGAAACAATTAGAACGTGGTTAAAAGAACAAATTTAGCGGAGAATGTTTTAATGTATGATATTAACGAGATTCGCAAAGATTTTCCAATATTAAACATACAAATTAATGGTAAGCCGAATACTTTTTTGGATACAGCGGCATCTGCACAAAAACCCCAATGTGTAATCGATACATTGGTACGTGTATATAGTGGAACTTATGCCAATGTACATCGCGGTTCTTATTATCTTTCTGAACAAATAACCGGATTGTACGAACAAGCTAGAGAAATTATTAAAACTTTTATTAATGCAGCTTCTTCACATGAAATTATTTATACCCGAAATGCAACAGAGGCTTTTAATTTAATAGCATACAGTTGGGGAAGAAATTTTCTAAAAACCGGAGATGAGGTTTTAATTTCTGAGGCAGAACATCATGCCAACTTAATACCATGGCAAATTTTGCGTGATGAATTGGGAATTAAGTTAAAAATATTTAAAATAGCTAATGATGGTAGCTATATTGAAGATGAATATTTAAAATTATTAAACGAAAAAACCAAATTGGTTTCCGTTACGGCAATGTCTAATGTTTTAGGAACGGTTTTCCCTATCAAAAAAATGGTATCACAAGCCCATAAAGTCGGAGCTTTGTTTGCTGTTGATGCCTGTCAGTATGCGGTGCATCGTCAAATAGATGTTCAAGATTGGGATTGCGATTTTTTAGCTTTTTCCGGACATAAAACTTATGGACCGTCAGGAGTAGGGGTTTTATATGGAAAAATGTCTGTGTTAGAACAAATGCTTCCCTATCAGGTTGGCGGCGATATGGTGGATACGGTTAGTTTTGAACATACAACTTATGCTTTGCCTCCCTCTCGTTTTGAAGCTGGTACTCCGGCAATTGTAGATGCCATCGCTCTTGGTAGCGCATTAAAATATATGATGAATATTGGTTGGGCTCGTCTGGAAGCTCATGAACAAGATTTAATCGTTTATGCTTCTCAACAATTGCAAGAAATTGCCGGACTTAAAATTATTGGTACGGCGCCGGATAAAGGTGGCGTTTTTTCTTTTGACCTTAACGGAATACATGCACAAGATGTAGCTTTTATTTTAGATAAAGAAGGAGTGTCGATTCGCACAGGGCATCATTGTGCAGAACCGCTGGTTAAAAGAATGGGATATAATTCGTTAGCGCGAGCTTCAATCGGACTTTATACATCTAGAGAAGATATTGATAGATTTATTCAAGCCTTGTATAAGGTTTCAAGTTTTTTCTAATTCTGAATAAAAGCCGCGGAATACTTGCATTTTCTTATCAAAAGTCGTATATCTTACCACAGAAATTTCTGAAAGGTAATATAATGTCAGATGAACAAGATTCAGATAATGAAATCTCTCTTGATGAAGCAAATTTACTTGATGCAATGGTACAACCGTTTCCGGATAAAGATTATAAGGTAAATCTTGGCAATCCATTGCCGAAAGGTTCTCATATTGCCGCTAAAGAGGATATTGTTAATGCTCTTAAAACGGTTTCAGATCCTGAAATAATGATAAATATTTGGGATATGGGGTTAATTTATGATATCCGTATTTTAGATAATGGTAATGTTGAAATTGATATGACTGTAACGGCTCCAACCTGCCCTGTTGCCGGAATATTGCCCGCGCAAGCTGCTGAGGCTGTAGCTGCTCTTGACGGTGTTGGCGAGGTGAAAGTTAAATTAGTTTGGGAACCAGCTTGGACTTTTGAGTGTTTAAGCGACGAAGCAAAAATGATGTTTGAGATGTTTTAGGAGTAAATATTAAATGTCGAAAATCTATCTTAAACGTTTTCGTTTTTCTGGTCGTGATATCGATTCTTTTGTCGTACCTGCAAAAATATTGGAAGTTGATAGCGAGCTTCGACTTCCGGATATAAAAGAAAACCCATATGCTCCTAATATAGGCATAATTATGGCTTTAGAAAATGGATATGACGGATATGTAATTGATGAGCCATATGTTGAGGCTTTGTTATCTCAAAATGTTAATCTGCGTTTTTTAACTTATGATAATATTCGTTCGCAAATTATCAATTTAGATTTAAATGCAATATTATTGATTGGAGGTTCATTCGATTCTCCGGCAGAATATTACCTGTTTCCTGAAAAATTACCCGATACACATCATGTGTCAAAACGCTCTTTAGCATATCTTGATGCTATTTCGGTCGCAAAACAATATCAATTGCCTGTTTTGGGTATTTGTGCCGGATTTCAGATGTTGTCTGGTTATTTCGGAGCTAAAATGTATACAAATGTAGTTCAAGAACTTTGTAGTCGCTTACCTCATAAATTTGACAAACGTCAAGATGCTCATGCCGTTGCGATTGTCGAAAATACCAGACTTGCGATAATATGTGGTAATAAGCCTGAAATTATGGTAAATTCTGTACATAGTGAAGGCGTTGCTGAATTAGCGGATGATTTGCCGATAATTGTATCGGCTCGTTCTTCTGATGGCAATGTTGAAGCCGTAGAAATACGTGGGGATTGGTTTGCGCTTGGTGTGCAGTGGCATCCTGAATATTTATGGCGTCGTTCCTCCGAAGCTAAAAATTTATTTTCTGCACTGGCTAATGCCGCTCGAAAATATCAAAAAGGTGAATAATATGGATATACAAGAATTAATCGAAAATTTTGAACTTTTTGACGATTGGGAAGACAAGTATCGTTATCTTATCGACTTGGGAGAACATTTGCCTCAATTACCGCCTGCATTGCATAGCGAAGAATGGAAAGTCAGCGGCTGTCAGTCACAAGTTTGGTTAGTTCCGGATGTAATAGAAGAAGCTGGAAAAAAACTGATAAATTTTCGCGGCGATAGTGATGCAGCCATCGTTAAGGGAATTATAGCAATTGTTTTAAGTATTTTTACACATAAAACTCCGCAACAAATTAAAGAAATTGAAGTTGAAAATATTTTTGCTAAACTGGGATTGTCTGAACATTTAAGCCCTAGTCGCCGCAATGGTTTAGGAGCCATGACCGAAAAAATTCGTTATTATGCATCCATTTTGTGAGGAACATTATGAATATCCACGAGTATCAGGCTAAAAAAATTCTCAAGTGTCATGGTATTGAGATACCACGTGGCAAAATTGCTTATACTCCGTTAGAGGCAAAGACTGTTGCCGGAGAAGTATCTTCTAGAGGCCCGTGGGTGCTGAAATCGCAAATTCAATCCGGTGCTCGTAATCGAGGTCGATTTATTGAAAAAAAAGCAGGTAAAGGCGGTGGAATACGTTTACCTAAAACTCGGCGTGCTATTTTGTTAGATGCCGAGCAAATGTTGGGTTCGACGTTGGTTACTGTACAAACCGGCCCTAAAGGCAAACTGGTCGGGCGTATCTATGTAGAAGAATTTGCTAAAGTCAATCGTATCTTTTATGCTGGATTAGTAATTGATAGAATGTTGCCGGCATTAACTTTGCTCATTGCAGAAGTTGGTGGTGATGATATTGAAACATTAGCTCTTACTTGTCCTGAAAAAATTCTCAAAATACGCCTTGATTTAAAAAAAGGAGCCTCTAAAACTCAATTAGAAGAAATTATGGAATTTCTTAAATTGAAACCTAAAAGTTTTAATAGTTTAAAGACCTTTGTTAAAGGTTTGCATAAAACCTTTATTACTTACGATGCCTCTATGATAGAAATTAATCCGGTCGGCATTAAACGTAATGGTTCTTTAATTGCACTTGATGCAAAAATATCTTTTGATAAAAATGCTTTATATCGTCAGCCGGAAATCAGAAATTTAGAAGATGAATATGAAGAAGATGATCAATAAAATAAAGCAAAAAAGTATGGATTTAACTATTGTGATTTTGAGGGCAATATCGGTTGTATTGTAAATGGTGATGGTATAGCTATGGCTGCACTTGATTTGCTGCAGAGCAAAGGCAGCGGTATGTCATGCTTTCTAAATGTAAAGGGTGGTGTTGATAAGGATAAAATTGCTTCCGGTATTAAGATTATTATGACTAACCCTCGTGTCGAAGGTATTTTAATTAATATTCTTGGCGGATTTTTGCGTTGTAATTTAATTGCTGAAGGAATTATAGCTGCTGCTTCAGAAGTTGGATTGAATGTCCCGTTGGTTGTCCGTTTTGAGGGGACTAATAAAGATGAAGCTAAAGAGATTTTAGAGCATTCAAAATTACCTATAATTATTGCTGATGATATGGAAACAGCTGTAGATATTCTGATAAAAGCAGTAGAGGAAAATGATTAATGTCAATTCTGGTCAATCAACATACTAAAGTCCTTTGCCAAGGTATTACCGGTACTCAAGCAACTTTCCATATCCGCCGTTCTTTAGATTATGGAACAAATGTTGTAGCTGGAGTTACCCCCGGAAAAGGCGGAAATGAACATTTAGGCATGCCGGTTTTTAATACAGTAAAAGAAGCAGTAGCCGCTACCGGAGCTAACGCCAGTGTAATGTATGTGCCCGCTCGTTCCGTAAAAGAAGCTGTAATTGAAGCCGCGGAAGCAGAACTTGATTTAGTAGTTTGCATTGCCGATAGTGTACCTCTGCGCGATATGATGGAGATAAAATCAATTCTTAAAGGTAGTAATACCAAGCTTATAGGTCCCAACACCCCCGGAATTATCACACCTGGAGTTGCACGATTAGGTATTTTTCCTGAAAATATTCATAATCAAGGGCATATTGGTATAGTATCTCGTTCGTCAACTTTAACTTATGAAGCCGTGATAGAAACAAAAAAAGCAGGATTAGGACAAT
Organism: Alphaproteobacteria bacterium; assembly: GCA_017452115.1. Taxonomy (GTDB): domain Bacteria; phylum Pseudomonadota; class Alphaproteobacteria; order RF32; family CAG-239; genus MGBC133411. Next base: position 2,546 of record JAFTNB010000120.1, on the reverse strand, counting down.
CTACGGTGATTGGTCTTGGGGATGATATGATGATTGGTATTGATTTTGTCGATACTTTAAAAGCGTTTATGAATGATGATGATACTGATGCAGTTGTACTTATTGGACAATTGGGAGGAAGTTTTGAAGAAGAGGCTGCATATTACTATCAATCTTTAGAGCATAAAAAGCCTATAATTAGCTTTGTTGCAGGTAATGCGGTTCCTTTAGGACATAAGATGGGATATGCTGGAGATATAATTACCCAAGGCTATGTTTCTGTTCAAGATAAAAAAGAAGCAATGAGTAAATCCGGTATGATTGTTGTCAATCGGATAGGGCAAATTCACGAAGAACTACAAAAAATGGCTGGTTAAGATGAGGCTTTTATCTTCTGTTTTAAACGCTTTTTTACCGCCTCGCTGCATTAAATGTGGTAAGATTTTGGCTGGTACGGAAGATGGTCTTTGTCCTGAATGTTTTAATGAAATTAATTTTATAAGCCGTCCTTATTGTGAAAAATGTGGACGTCCTTTAGATGAAAAACCATCCGGCAGTATGGTATATTGCGCTTCTTGTTTGCAAGAGTTAAAACCCCATTTCCGTTATAGCCGTTCTGCTTTTCGGTATGATGATAAGTCTAAAAATATGATATTAAGCTTTAAATTTTTAGATAAAACCGAAAATGCTAAAGTTTTAGGTGATTGGATGTATAATGCTGGTAAAGATATATGGAATAGCGGAGCAGAAGTTTTGGTTCCGGTTCCGTTACATTATACTCGTTTGCTTAAACGACGATATAACCAATCAGCATTATTGTGTAATCAGTTAAGTAAAAGGAGTGGACTACCTGTTGAGTATACTGCAATACAACGACATATAAAAACCAGACCTCAAGTTGAATTTTCCGGTGCTGCACGTATTAAAAATGTTCGTAATGCTTTTCAAATTAAATCTCCGGAAAAAATTCGCGGTAAACATGTTGTGTTGGTTGATGATGTTATGACTACCGGATCAACATTAAAAGAATGCGCCCTTGCTTTGCACAAAGCTGGAGCCGCTTCGGTGGATGCTTTGACTATTGCTCGTGTCTGCTAAACAGAAGGAGGAAATAATGAAAAAAATTATAATGTTTTTATGTATGTTTTCTTTATATAAAGAAGTTTATGCTTCTGATAAGTTTATGCCAGCATTTGCTTTTGTTGATAGTGATTATATAGAAAAATTAACCGACTGCACACCAATGCAAAATATAAAAACATTTCATTTTGGCGAAGAAAAAATTAATCTTCAGCAAAAAATTATTGGTATTGATGAAAATAATTTATGTGATTTTTCTATTGGTGTTGTTGAAGAATATTTATTGCACTGTCGTATTCCTCAAAATAAAATAAAAATAATTATAAATTATTTACAAGGAACAGAAGAATTTAAAACAGAGTTTAACGACCTTATTTCCAATATCAATTATTGTCAAATCCAAAGTACCGAACAAACTGCAACGTTTAAAGACAATATTGGTATTGAATATAGTTGCAATGTAGTTATGAATGTACAAATGGTAAGCGATAAAGAATGTAGCAATTGCCGAAATCGTACATTAGTTGAAGATGATAAAATTAAGCTTGCCGGAAAACCGTTAACTTATTGTGTTCTAAAGTTCTGTCCTGTTGGTTATATCAAAGAACTGAATGGTAAATGTATTCTGCAAGACTAATTTTTCTCGCATTTTAATAATATCTGTGCTATATTGTTATCTGAACATCATTGTGGAGAGTATCAATGAATGTGGATATTAGTTATAGTCAAATGTATCGCCTGATTAATGAGGCATTATCTGCATGTTATAATGATAAAAATATTGCAGTTAATAAGTCAATCCGCCATTTTCAGCAACAACATTGGCAGGCAGCCCAATCTAATCGTCAATTAAATGTTTTTGAAGCTTCTGTGCCAACAGTGCAAGAAGTATATCAGGCAACGGATTTTTGTGATTTGCTGGATGATTATCGTAAGAACTTTTAGCAGAATATAATGAACGAGCTCTTGAAGTGCTAAAATTAAAAAAAGAATATGATAAAAATAAACGCAAAAATCCACAATCTAATAAACTTTACGAGCAAAAGGCTGATGACCTGTTTAAGGATATTTTACACAAAAAAGAACTTCCGAAAATACCGCCATCTGTTGATAAACTTACGACATATTCTAATATTTTGAATGCCGTTGATTGTTTACCCAATAACAAATACAGTCGTAGCAAAAAATATAACTTGAAATACAATATTAATTTAGCAATTGTCGGAATTTGCAAATATTTGGGGGATAATTATTTTTTAGCTCAAACCAATGCCGCAAAGAATGCAGTTAAATATCGGAATGCTTTGCGTAATACTCAAACATTTATTAAGAACAAAACCTCTTCTTCAACAAATTTGGTTCGAGAAAAACGCTTACGAGATGAATATTATTACAAATAGTTAAAACTTGATTTCTAACCAAAAATAAAATATAGTCCATTTTAAAATAAACTAATTATGTTAAAAATTCTTATGTATGGAACAATT
>JAFTNB010000119.1 GCA_017452115.1 Alphaproteobacteria bacterium | reverse complement strand
CGCGACGATATGTATGAGCAAGAGCGCAAAAAAGTAACCAAACGCAGTTTCGAACCTCAACGCCGTGGCGGTCGTATCAGTATTAACACCATTAACACTGATGAAGATGATGATTATGGCTATGGAGCTCCGCGCCGCCGTTTCAAGAAGAAACAACCCAAACCGGTAGTAGCCGCACAACCGCAAGAAAAAATTATTAAAGAAGTTGTAATACCGGAAATTATTACAGTTCAAGAATTGGCTAACCGCATGGCAGAAAAGAGTGCCGAAGTTATCAAAAAATTGATGTCACTCGGTGTAATGGCGACTATCAACCAACCGATTGATGCCGACACTGTCCAGATTATTGTTGAAGAATTTGGACACAAATTCAAACGAGTAGCAGAAAGCGATGTTGAAATTGGTCTTACCGGACCGGAAGATACCGCAGAAAATCTAAAACCACGTCCGCCGGTTGTTACCGTAATGGGACACGTTGACCATGGTAAAACTTCACTGCTCGATGCTCTGCGTGAAACCAATGTTGTTGCCAGAGAAGCCGGTGGTATTACTCAACATATCGGTGCTTATCAAATTCAGGTTGAAACCGGAGATAAGATTACATTTATTGATACCCCAGGGCATGAAGCCTTTTCTGAAATGCGTGCTCGCGGCGCCAAAGTAACTGATATTGTAGTACTGGTAGTTGCAGCCAATGACGGTATTATGCCTCAAACCGTTGAAGCAATCCGCCACGCGCAAGCCGCCGAAGTTCCAATTGTTGTTGCCATTAACAAAATTGACCTCCCCGGAGCAGATACCATGAAAGTTAAAACTGCATTGCTGCAACATGGTATTGCCGTAGAAGAAATGGGCGGAGAAAGCCTTTGCGCCGAAGTTTCAGCAAAAAAACGCATAAATATAGATAAATTAGTTGAAGCTATTTTGCTCCAAGCCGAAATTCTCGACCTCAAAGCCAATCCCAATCGTCAAGCTGAAGGTACTGTTGTTGAGGCCAAAATGGAAAAAGGTCGCGGCAGCGTTGCCACAGTTTTAGTTCAAAAAGGCACCCTCAAAATCGGTGATGTGATTATTGCCGGCAAAGAATGGGGACACGTACGAGCTATGTTCAACGAAACCGGACATAAGATTTTTGAAGCCGATCCGGCAACTCCGGTTGAAGTTCTCGGACTTCAGGGTACTCCATCTGCCGGTGATGACTTCATTGTTGTTAAAGATGAAGCCCAAGCTAAAGAGGTTACCGGCTACCGTATTCGCAAAGAACGCGATGCCAAACTGGTTAAGAGCGCAAAATCAGCAATGGAACAAATGCTCGATAAGATTAAATCCGGTGAATCTAAACATCTTCCGGTTATTATCAAAGCTGATGTTCAAGGCTCTATTGAAGCCATTGAGGGTACAATTAAGAAACTCTCCAACGATGAAGTAAGCGTTCAAGTTCTGCATTCTGCCGTTGGTCCGATTTCAGAATCAGATATTTCGCTTGCCAAAGCCTCTAGTGCTTTTGTGATTGGATTTAATGTTCGTGCTATTCCTCAAGCTCGCGATACTGCCCGTCGTGACGGTATTGATATCCGTTACTATTCTATTATCTACGATGTAGCTGATGATGTTAAAAAAGGTTTAGAGGGATTATTATCACCTGAATTGCGTGAAAAACTTCTTGGTTACGCTGAAATCAGAGAAGTATATAACATCACCGGCGTCGGACGAGTTGCCGGTTGTATGATTACCGAAGGTATGGTCAAACGCGGCGCTAAAGTACGTTTGTTGCGAGATAACGTAGTTATTCATGACGGCAGCCTCGGACAGCTAAAACGCTTCAAAGACGATGTCAAAGAAGTTAAAGAAGGCTATGAATGCGGTATGAGTTTTGAAAACTACAACGACATTCAAAAAGGCGACTTTATTGAATGTTATGAGATTGAAGAAATCGCCGCTAAATTATAGAATAACAACAAAAAAAATCCTCCGAATAACAATCGGAGGATTTTTTCTTCATGCTGTCAAACCACATAGTTTCATTGCTTTACCAAATGATGCCTGACTAAATTCTTCTATTGCAAGCACCATTACCGCAATCAACAAATCTTTTTCTGCAACAGAAAGTTGTTCTACATTTTTCATCAATAAAACTTCTTCTTGCTGAAAATGCTTTTGAGCCCGCACAAAATCATCACAACAACAACCATAGTTATTACAAGACACTTTCAAATAATAAAACAAAGCTTCCAAAAAACTTCGCATTCCTACCGAAAGTTCAGTTATTGTCAAATAAGATTGAATCTTGGCCACCCGAAAAACATTCATTGCTTTAGCCAGCAACGGATTTTCAAACAAATCATCACAATTGTCCT
>JAFTNB010000118.1 GCA_017452115.1 Alphaproteobacteria bacterium | reverse complement strand
CTAGTCGTAATAAGTTAATACAGATGGCTTCAGGAGAATATTTAGCAATATTTGATCATGATGATATTTCTTTGCCTCACCGATTGGAAAAACAAGTTGCATATTTAGAGGCTCATCCGGATGTTGGTGTAGTTTCTTCTTGGATTAATGAATTTCCTAAACATAGAATATTATCCTATCCGCAAAATGATGATGATATTAAACTTGCTTTAGTAAAACATTGTGTTGTCGCCCATTCTGCATCTATGATACGCAAATCAGTATTAACAGAAAATCATATTAAATATGAAGAAATATTTACACCGGCTGAGGATTATGGTTTATGGTGTAGATTAATTGGAGTTACTAAATTTTATAATATTCCTGAGGTTCTTTTTTATTATCGTAAACATGCTAATAATACTTCTAAGCTACAACAACATAAAATGAATTTAGCTACGATTCGCATTCATGCAGTTGTCGAAGAACAATATCCGGCTTTATACAAGGAATATCAATATAAATCGGTTCAAACCACCAGAATTAGCTTATTTGGTATTTTGCCCTTATTACAGATTACTCAAATACCAAATAAGATGAAACTATATTTATTTAATAAGATTTTATTATTGAAAATTAAAACCAATAGTAAGCTCTCACAGTGGTAATCATTTTTTTATCGAACTAATCTTTGACATATTGGATAACTGTGTCCATCAATCGAAAGCGAATAATCACCATGTTGTTTCTGGAAAATAATTTTTGCTGCAGAATTTTCGTAGCGATTATCAGCAACTTCTGCTAAAACTGTATTTGTGCCATTGTTGTTTATAATAAGAGATTCATCATCTAAAAATTCTACACGTATAATTTGTTCTCCACACTTATATTCTCTTATGTCTTCAATATCAATTGTATTTGTACATCCGATTAATGCCAAAGACAGTCCGACTAACCAATATTGTTTCATGTTTACCTCCATATAGTTATTTTAGAGATATAATTATTGATAAGTCAAAATCAAGTAATCATCAATTCTTGTCAAAATATAAATTTTGTGTTTTAATATTTCTCATAATTAGGAGAAATATTGATATGAATATCATTACCAATACAGAAATTATACCTGATAAATTAGAACAAGCCCAAAAAATCATTATAGAATTACAAAAGGAACTGATACTGCGCATAGAGCAGGGGGCTGGACCTTTTCTTGCTGCTATATATGATAGTAAAGGAAGTTTGATTGCTAAAGCGGCTAATTCCGTTATAAATGAAAATTGCAGCCACAATCATGCGGAAATGAATGTTATAAAAGCAGCAGAATTGGTATTCGGAACTTATGATTTATCTTCATACAATTTAAGTCGGTATGTCACATCTGAACCATGTATTATGTGTTTGGGCGGAATAATGTGGTCAGGGATTAAAGAAGTATATTACGGTGTGCCATCCGCCAAAGTTGAAGCTATTACCGGATTTGATGAAGGTTTTAAACCGAATTGGCTAAATGAGTTTAAAAAACGTGGAATTAAAGTATACGGCAATATTGAAGCACAAATAGGAGAAGAAATATTATTAAAATATGTCAATTCCGGCAATAAAATATATAAACCTAGCAATTAACTCTTGCATTTTATTTATAAAATAGCTATAAATACGCCAATTAAAAATCATTATTAATTTCAAACTTTATTTATTATGAAAACAAAAGCACTTTATGCCGGATCATTTGATCCTTTTACCTTTGGTCATATGGAGGTTATAAAACAAGCGCTCCAAAAATATGATGAGTTACTCATCTATGTTACCGATAATCCGGACAAAGATTACATGTTTAGCCTCGAAAGTCGAACCAAATTGATTGAAGATGCTGTCGCCGAATTGCCGGAATGTGATAGAATTAAAGTCGGTGCCGGAGATATTTTAACAGTCAATATGGCTATTGCCAATAATGTAACATCTTTAATTAGAGGTATTCGACCTTCTACTGCAGATTTACAGTTCGAAACTAATCTTTCTATGCTTAATGAACATTTAGCTTCTATTCGTAGCAATGAGTTAAAAACGGATTATATCTATGTAACAGATGTTTTTTTGCAAACAGTGTCATCAACAACCGCAAAAAAATTACTTAAGATGCACGAGTTCATTCTTTTAGCTGCAATGGTTCCGCAAAATGTTTATAATCATATGATGCAAAAAGAGTTTAATGCTTGTATAGATAAATTATTTTTATATCCTGATGATAGAAAAGCCGCCAAGCATATGCTAACTCAAGCATATAGCGAACGAGGGTATCATAACTTGCAACACTTGGGAGATATGCTCAATATGCTTGCCTATTATGCAGAGCAGACAGAAGGCATATTCAATCCGCAGGATTACTATGATGTTATACTGGCAATTTTATGGCATGACATTATTATTGAAGCTGATGACAAGGAGAGTGCCGAAGAAAAATCGGTGAAATCACTATTGCATTTTGCTGCCGAATGGAATGAAAATATTCAAGAAAATATTCATTCTGCAGATGTGGTCGGTATGATACGAGCTACCCAAATAGGTGTTTCTGCTACGACCGAAAAACAAAAATTGATTGCCGATTTGGATAAGGTAGTGCTGGGCACTTCATTTATACCTTGGTGGCGACGTTATGCAGACGGATTGCGTATGGAATATCCGGAAGTGACTGATAAGGAATATCTTAAAGGTCGTATTCAATTTTTGCGTAAACTGCAATCACTTGATAGAATCTATCAAACCGATTGGTTTTACAGCCAATTTGAAGATCAGGCTAGAATGAATATTTCTATTTCAATTTGCCGCTTAAATGCAGAACTTCAAGCATTATCTTAATAAATAAAAAACGGTTTCTGTTGTAGAAACCGTTTTTTATTTTATTTTCCTTTCAGCATTTTTTCTTTTACTTTTTGGGTATATTCTGCAGAATTTTGCCCACTTACATGCTTATCTTTTTTTACAATGCTGTCTTTGGCACGTTCTTTATCAATATTTGGCTGATTTTCAAGAATTTTATTTAATCTGTCCGCATCTCTTTGCGCCATATCGTCAATAGCTTTATCAGCATTTTTACGCATGGTCGCATAGTTTTTACCTTCAGCATTTTCCTGACGCAATTTATCTATTTCATTTCTAATAATAGTTTTTTTCGCTTTTTTATCTGCTTCAATACCGCCGAATTTTTCTTCAACGGACATTCCTTTCTTTTTCAGATTTTCTCGAGCTTTACAGCGAACTTCTTGCAAATGTTCTTGGCGAGCATGTTCATTTCTGGCATTTTCTTGAGATGCATATAAAGAATCAAATTTTTCAACAATTCTTTGCATGTCCGGTAGTTCTTTACTAATCCACTTAACATCATCTTTAGCATATCTTGCATCATTTTGTGCTTTTCTATACTGTTCATTAGCCTGATTATATTGATTTCTTATTTTGTGAGTGGAGGCATCTTCCAGCACTTTACCGCAGTATTGTTTTAATCCTGATGGATGCTTTACAATTTCTGCTATTGCCCGATTAAATTCATTAATAGCTCCATTCTGAATTGACTTTTTCTCCTTACCCAAAGTAAAGAAACTGATTTTATGTAAGGGGAGGCCCTCTGTCCTATTACTGTTGAGTGCGGCTGCAATTGCCAGTTCCATCTGATAAAGCGGAATTTTAGGTTTATTTTTATCATCTGTTCTTTTGATTTTAGCCGCTGCATCCAACAACATTGCTTGCTGCTTATAAACCAAATTTGCTTCATCAGCATTTTTTTTGCATTGCTTTTCTGTTTTTAACGCAGTATCCGCAGCTTCCATTTGAGCTTGATAATTTGCTGCCGTAGTTTTTATTTTGCCTACTTTGGTTTTTAATTTTTCGCTTAATTCAAGGTTTCTCTCACCGGGAGTAGTAACTTGCATTTCTTCATCAATAATTTTTTCAATTATCTGATTGCTTGCCAAATTATCATCAATTAGATTATGTGCTAACTCCGTACGATTTTGAGGTGTTAAAACTTCATAATGTTGGAACATATCCAAACGCTGTTTACTGTTAACTCTATTCAAATGCTCCGGTGAAAAATCCAATTTATCTTGATGATATTTTACTAACGCCCCAAAATCATATACCACGCCAACATTATTCCAAGTTTTTAGTTCTCTATTTGCTTGGACATGTGTTTGTGCTTCCCTCAAAGCTTGTCCTAGAGGCGTGCTATATGCAATATTGTTTCCTAAATTAATGTTCAAGCATAGAGCACTATACAATAATTGTTCTTTATCTTTAGCTTCTCTTGTATCTCGAGCAATACTTATAAGTTTATCGCCACTATTGGGAAAATGCCAATTACTGCTATCTGCAAGTCTATTCGTAAATAATGGTAGAATTTGCCCTAAAGTTTTTCCGCTGTTACCCGATTTAGCTGCGGTATTAATGTACTGTTCTAATGTTTCACATTTTACATAACCATATTTATTTAAAGCCACTCCGCGTAAAAAGTTTGTTTGTTCGGCAAAGTTTAGATTTTCAAATAGTTTGGGAACATAGTTTTTTTCAAAATTTCCTGCTTCACCATGCGGAACTTTATCATCTAGGGAAACGTTTGAAAAATTCATAAGATTATCGGCATTAAGTTTCATATAACAACGAGTTAGATAAGAAAAATCAACTTTCTCTTCATCATTTCGATATAATTCTGCTGCTAGTTTACCTAAATTGTTATTAGCTTCACCGCTTCTGCTACGATTAAATTGGAGCATTGTTTGCATTAAAGTATCTTTTTCTTCCGGAGTGGCGGCTTTATACGTTTCTCTTAAAATACCAATTGCTTTCATTCGTAACATTTTATCAGATGGTTCGGATATTTGAAAATATACCCAAACAGCATCTTGTTGCATATATTTCACATCAAGAGGTAGAACAGATGGAGTGCGTCCGGCATGTACTTCTGCATCATATTGCTTATGAAATTCTGCTTGTTCTTGAGAATTAGTAATTTTTGTTAACGGCTTACCATTAAATGTATATTCAGTCATTACTCACTCCGCATTTTGTCTAATTTTTCACATGATATCATAAATCAAAACAAAATACAATAAGTTTATTTTTATCAATATATAAAAAGCCTGCACGAAGCAGGCTTTTCTATTTATCCCCAAAAAGAATTGCTTTTGAAGTAGTTTATTCTCATTGCTGATTTAACTTTGTCTAAAGTTTCAGCAGCTTTTTCACGAGCTTTATTACTTCCGTCAATCAGCATATCTCTGATAGCAATCTGATCTTTCGCCAATTCTTCACGGCGTTCACGAATTGGACCTAATTCTGATTGCAAAATTTCATTGAGGAATTTTTTTACTTTACCGTCACCTAACCCACCTTTAGTGTAATGAGCTTTCATTTCATCAAGATTAGCATAATCTGCACAAAAAGCGGCGAAATGTTCATCTCTGCAAAATGCATCAAGATAAGTAAATACGGTATTGTTTTCCAGATGTCCCGGATCTTCAATCCTCAAATGCAATGGATCCGTAAACATACTTTGAACTTTTTTCTTTATATCATTGGAGCTATCGGACAAATACACACAGTTACCGAGTGATTTACTCATTTTAGCATTACCGTCAATTCCCGGAAGCCGCAAACAAGTTTCATTCTCTGGTAGAACAGCGGTTGGCTCAATTAATGTTTCGCCATACGTATTATTAAAACTGCGTACAATTTCACGAGTTTGTTCAATCATTGGCAGCTG
>JAFTNB010000117.1 GCA_017452115.1 Alphaproteobacteria bacterium | reverse complement strand
CTGAAAGAATTTTCCATTTATATATGCCCTAGTTCCAAACGATGGTCCCATCGTCTAATGGTTAGGACATCACCCTTTCACGGTGGTAATATGGGTTCGAGTCCCGTTGGGATCACCAATTAGTACTCGGGTTAGATTTTTTGGTCTAACCCGTTGTTTTTTATCTGAAATATGGAGTTCTACCGAATTTTGGTTATCATTTTCGGCCGTTTGGTTAGAAATTCTGCACAATCCTTTAATATCCAACGGGTTCGTAAGTTTTACCAAGTTTGTTTTAATTTTCTTCAAATGAGTTGTTTCAAACTCGCTGAACGGGAAGTTCAGCTCGTAGGTTAATTTTCCTTCGGTCAGCCATAACTCCTTGAAAACAAACTTTAATAAGAATCTTTTCAGCTCCAATTCAGACGATTTTGCGAACAAATATCCGGCGTCTGTTGCGATGTCAAAAAGTTCTATAATAGCACCATTGAAGCTTTCATCCGCTTTTTCGTGGGCAATGATTTTATTTTTCAGCTGATGCATCTTTAACTGGATTTCATTACGCTTCGTATCAAAAGTTTCTCTATCCAGCTCGCCGTCAAGCCGCAAATCAAACAGATGATCCAGTTTATCCTTAAACTTCTCTTGTTCAGTTTTGAGCTTTGTGATGGAATCACGGCAATACTTTCGTTCTGTTGATTTGGCCTTTTTAAGCTCTTCTTTTAGCTCAAACACTACATTGTCCGGCAGGTGAATCCGGTTTAATATGGCTTCTATATCTCTTAAAACATTTTGTTCAGGCACATAATATCTTGAACCGTCAGCGTGATGGCAAAAAATATAGATGTATTTTTGCTTTTTAATCTCGCAGACGCACATTTGATTGGTTAAGCCACAGCGAATTAGACCTCGCAGCAGAAATGGATTTTTCGTTAATTTTGGGTTTTTCATATTTAGATTATGCTCGGCTTTCTTTTTTTGGCACAACTCCCAAAGTTCTTTGCTTATCAATGGTTGGTAGATATGCGGGATTAAACCTCTCTTGGTTCGCATCTCGCCATAATAAAATGGATTATTTATGATACCAAACATACTGTTTTTTGATACTTCCTGACCCGTTCTGCTTTTTAATCCAAGCATCTGAGCATATTTGGCAAGTTCGGTAACGCCCATATGGCCCAATGAATAGATTTCAAACAATTTTTTGATAATACTTGCTTCCGGTTCTTTGGAGCGGACAAATTTCTTACCATGTTCATTGATATAGTTTTCGTAGCCGATTGGTGCCATACCCGTAATTTCACCGTTTTTGTTTTTTTGCTCATTAGAACGGCGGATATTTTCGGCAAGTTGCAGAACATAAGCTTTCGCTCCCATTACCGAGAAATCCCAGCGCATAATATCAACCGAAGAAGATTGACTGTTCAAAATCATTCCTTCGCGATAAAAATGCAGCTCAATCTTATTTTGTTTCATTAAATCATCCAGCAGCACACTTTCTTTAAATGAGCGTTGCACCCTATCCACAGTATCGGCAATAATGGCTATTGTTTCACGCTGGCGTTTGCAAAAAGCAATCATTTCCATAAATTGCTTACGTTCGCCATGAGTTGAACTTTCTATGATTTCAAAGGTTTTGATAACCTCTAAACCTTTACGCTCGGCGTAATCAAAAAGCCTATTGCTCTGTGCTGTCAGGCTCAATCCTTCTTCCTGCATTTTGGTTGAAACTCGGGTCAATATGACTGCTTTCATTTCTTAAAATCTCCTGTTTCATTGCAAGTAAACACTTGGCAAAACCTATCAGATTGCGTGTAGCGGCTTCTAATTCCATATCCGATAACGGCTTTGGAGCAATCTCTTGCAATATTTCTTTTAGTCTTGTCGTCATCTTATCTTATTCCTTTGCCTAAACTCAAGCAAAAATAAAGCTAATCCCTTGTTTTATCATCTTTATTTGTGCGAGAGCTTATTTTCACCCTCGCACAAATATAAAAAACACTTACAAGGCTTGCAGAACTTGCGATATCTGATCGCTTACCAACGGCTGAGCTGCCACAATCGTCCGTTCGCGAGCTTCTTTCAACTTGCGCTCTTTATCTTCTTTTTTCTTGATTTTCCGGCGTTCGTTGGCTTCCTTTTTGCGTTCGGAGGCCTTTTCTACTTCTTTGGCCAAGAAATTGACAATATCATCATCAAATTCATTATTGGCAACACTGGTATAGAAATCCGCTAAAAAATTGAGCTTTTGCATATCATCCAATAAATCGAGCGAATAGCGGATAATCCTTTTACCGCCCAAACGAAGCGTAAAGAGTGATTTCTTATCCGTATCAATAATCAGCTTGTTCATCCGGTTTTGCAAATTCCAATTGTTCTCCTTGAAATTTTTCATATTCTCGGTCAAAAGCTTCAAAATACGCTCTTTGGCCGTTTCCAAAGTCAATTTGCCTTCATCTTGTGAGGTTTCAATCTTGGAGGCGTTATATTTTTCTAAAAAGTTTTTCATTTCATTTTCCTTTCAAAATTAGGTTATTTGTTAAAAAAAAGAGCATAATAATTCTGTATGACAAACAGGTGTTACCTGCGAGCCATTTGGGGTTAAAACGTTTGCTTTTACTTGAAAATCAGTTAGTTATGGCAGTCCATTACACAAACCACATCATCGGGTTCAAACGGACAGCGAACATCAGTCACATAATAGAATTGTCCGGCAGAAGAAATATAGGCATATACCCCTTGCGGGCTGGAAATAACATCTTTGTAGTGTTTTATTTCTTTGAATTCAAAGCTATCAAAGTGAACAGATGTCTTTTCATATATTTTGAAATCTCTACCATAAGCAAAACCATGTTGTCGCAAAATACCATCCTGCTCGTCTAAGTTTCCATAATCTTTCTCGCAAAGCCCTTCGGCCTTACAAAACGCCGCAAAATCGTCATGTTCTGACAATTTCCAGTCCCCGAATTGATGAACACGCTCTCCAGATACCGGCATAAACCCGAGCATTTTGTCTTTGAGCTCTTCCGGTGCAAAGTCTGCAGCCTTTGCTACAAGTTGATAATGCATGAGTTTTCTCCTAGTATGCAAAGCGAGCAGCCTTGACAATATTTTCCAAGCGTTTGGCTTCTTTTTTGAAGCGGTAACCTCTTATGATTGAAGCTATGATATAAGCTAGTACGGTCATTTTTATTTCCTTTCTGTTTAATTGTTAAAACATGGCATCGTTGCCGGACAAGAACAGTATGAGTGAAACAGAAAATGAAAGTCAACAGATTGTTTTTCAATGATTTTTGCAAGAGGCGGTTTTAAATGTATTTAAATAGATGTCTGTAGATATAAGAAGGTAAAAAGTTTTGGAAGATTTTTCATAAAACCGAATATTTTGCACTATTTGACAACAGAATCGCAAAATCCGAAGAATTTTTTAAGTGAAATTAAACTTGTTTGCGGTTAAGCTTATCACAATAAAGTAGGATTTTATGAGGAACGCCATGGCACATTTTAACTTCAATCAAGGACTTTTCCAATCCAAAGGTGAAGCGGCAAAATACATCTCTGAGGAAGGAAAAGAATATATTCCCTATGATTATAATTTTGCGAACGATATTGTGCCGGCGATTAACAATCTGCTTCCGGATGCCGAAAAAGTTCCCCTTCCTCGCAAACTGAAAAATATTAAGGTCTTTTTGCAAGGCAGCCTCATCGGGATTTGTTTCAAAGGATTTGATTTTGGTGATGTGCAATCTGCCGGAGCTTTGTTTGGTGCAACGAGTTCGCCTTATATCAGTACACTATATTTCATTAACTGTCGATTTGGAGTTAATGACGGAATTGATATTCCGCCGGCCGGTGTCGGTTTTTATGATTGTGTGTTTGAAGAAAATTACAACGTCTGCATTCGTAACGACAAACCGGATGCACCTATTGAATTTAACAATTGTGTCTTTAACGGCAAGCTGAACTTTGACGACATACACGCACGCATTCCGGTAGAGATTGATCGTTGTCTGTTTAATGAGAACAGCTGTTTAAATATGAAGAATTTTAACAATACGGCGGAGTTTGGCTTATATCACCTTGAAATCAGAAACACGACTTTCAAGGGTTCCGTAAATTTTGACGGCGGCGTTATCCCGACTAAGAGTATTCTGGAATATCTGACATTCTTCCGCGAAATCAGCTTTAAGGATACGAAAATCGAAAAAGATGTCAAAATTCAGAATTTAAGCTTTGCACCATTTATCTCCAAACCGGCAAAAGACGGATTTAAGAGTTTTCTTAATGCCCTGAACATCAACGGATATGGTAAAGAAGCTAAGTTTTATGAGCAAAATATCGGTGCGGAAGCCGTGGAACAGAAAATAGATAAGGATAAACTGGAAATTGCTATCAAATCCAACTGGGTGAGCATTAAACAGGCCGCTGCAATCTTGGGCATTTCCTACACAACACTGCTCGCCATGCGTAAAGAAGACAAAGCCGGAGGTGTCCAACGAATTCCCTACCGCGGCGAAGGCAAAAGGAGCTGCTACTATGTTCCCCTCCTTGAAGCCTACAAAAGCCGCGACATGGCTTTGGTTAACAAACTGGCGAAAGAGATGATGGGGAAGTAATAAAAATATAACTTTGCAATACTAATCAAATAATTTGTGGTTAAGGACAGTAAAGACTTGAATCATCTTCAATTTAACCTATAATTTTTCAAAATGTGTTATTAGGAGTTTTATAATGCCTATTTTGAACTGGTTAGGAAGAGATGAAGCACTTAAAACGGCTGTAAAGACACCATATCGCTTATTGGAAGAGGTTCCGGAGCTTGGTTATGGTGATAAAAATACAGAAAATATGATTGTTCAAGGTGATAACCTTGAGGCATTAAAGGCTTTGTTACCTTTTTATGCTGGTCAGGTTAAATGTATTTATATTGATCCACCATATAATACTGGTTCGAGATTTACAACAGATGGTAAGAAACTGCAATATGATGATAATTTAGAGCATTCAACTTGGCTTTCAATGATGCAGCCAAGATTAGAATTGTTAAAAGAATTTATGAATGAAAATGCTTCTATTTGGATTTCAATTGATGATGATGAATGTCATTATTTAAAAGTTTTGTGTGATGAAGTATTTGGGCGAAACAATTTTGTTGCAAACTGTATATGGCAAAAAAAGCATACTAGAGCTAATGATGCAAAATGGTTTAGTGATAATCATGATCACATTTTATGTTATGCAAAAAATAAGGAAATATGGAGGCCTAACTTATTACAAAGAAGTGAAAATAGCAAAAATAATTATACTAATCCTGATAATGATTATAGGGGTGTATGGGCTTCAAATCCTTGTCATGTAAAAACACCTAGTGAAAATTGTATTTATCCCATAATGACACCATCAGGGAAAGAAATATGGCCTCCTAAAGGTCGTAGTTGGATGTGTAGTAAAGAGCGTTTTACAGAACTAATATCTGAAAATAGAATCTGGTTTGGAGAAAAAGGCAATAATGCTCCTAGATATAAAAAATTTCTTTCAGAAGTAAAACAAGGTTTTGTCCCTATAACAATATGGTATAGAGATGAAGTGGGAGATAATCAAGAAGCTAAATTAGAGGTCAAAAAGTTTAATCAATCCGAAGTATTTACTACTCCTAAGCCTGAACGGTTAATTCATCGTATTTTGCATCTTGCAACCCAAGAAAATGATCTTGTACTGGATTCTTTCCTAGGCTCTGGAACAACTGCGGCAGTGGCTCATAAAATGGGACGTCGTTATATTGGGATAGAAATGGGAAATCATGCAGTAACACATTGTGTTCCAAGATTAAAAGCTGTTGTTGGTGGTGAACAAGGTGGTATTTCTAAAGCAATTAATTGGCAAGGTGGCGGTGGTTTCCGCTTTTACAGATTAGGAAATGAGATTTTTGATGCAGAAGGTAATATAAACGAAAATATAAGTTTTGATAATCTTTCTGCTCATATCTGGTTTACAGAAACGAAAACACCATTTAACAAGCCTGAAATAAAGTCCACATACCTCGGCACACATGATAATGTTTCATATGCTTTGCTTTATAATGGTATTTTGAGAGATAAGCGTGTTGATGGTGGCAATGTTTTAACAAATAAAACCTTAAATGTGATTTTAGATGATATGCAACATCAACCATACGAAAAACTGGTTATTTATGGGGAAAGCTCCCGTATTTCGCAAACTCGCCTAAAAAGCTTAAATATAGAATTCAAACAAACACCTTATGATATCAAAGCGAGGTAGTTATGGGAATTATACAAGAAATTCAGGAAGATTTATTAAACGATAATATTAAATTATCAATAATTCTTCGTAAAGCATATATTCCTGCCGTGAAATTAAATTTACTAGATTTAAAAGAATGGTTAGATAAAGAAACTCAAGGCTATAGTTTTTATGATGAACTTCCGCAATATCGTATGATTCAGGGATATTGCAAAGCTTTAAATCCTTTTTATGGTTGGAATGTCGTTAACTTTCATTCCAAACAAGCTGAACAGGAATTATCAGTTGTTCCTTATGGTAAAACAATTTTTGAAATTGAAGATATGTTAGATAAAACCGTTTATGCAGAGTTCCAAGTACAATTAACTACGGACTTGATAGTTAAGTATGGAATAACAGGATGTAACAGTTTAGTTAACGTATTTCCACGACGCAAGTTGGCCAATATTATTAGTGGTGCCAAAAGTCTTTTAATGGCATACATTGCAAAATTAGAGGATGTAGGTATTGAAGGCAATAACAGCAATTTCACACAAGCTGAAAAGGAAAAAGTTAGGCCCATGGGAATAAAGCAAATATTTAATGTGTCTGGTGGTAATTTTATGAATCAGACAGCCACGGAAAATTCTACTCAAACACAAAATAATGGTTTGGATATAGAACAAGTAAAAGAACTGTACGAGTTAATATCTGATAACGTGACTAAGCTAGGACTAGATGAAGAAAAACTTTCTTTGTTGGAAGCTGAATTACAAAAGTTGGATATTCAAATTAAGAGTGGGTTTTCGGATAAATCTTCAATAGGACCATTACTGCAATCGATCAAAAATATTTTAGAAAATGCCGTAGGAAGTGCTTTCGGACAAGGAATTATTTATTCTTTAAAACTTTTGGGATTTTAGAAATGATAGATTTAATTACACCAATAGCCAAATTAAAAGAAACACTAGAAAAAGTTCAGCTTAATGACCAAAATACGGTTATTTATGAGCGTCTCAAATCAATTATTCCGATCTTAGAGAACAGAGTAAACGGTGTCGGGGCGTTGGTGTGTAATCCTTCGTATTTAAATAATATTAATTCGTACTTAGCTAATATTCAGAACTATGTAAATAATGATATTTCTAATCCCACATCAGGATGTTTTAATAATATTCCTGGGCAAATTGATAATATTATTTCTCAGCTTATGTATATACCTGATGCTAATAAAGTGACAACAAAACAATCTCTCAATCAGGTAATTGATAGTTATAAGCGACAAAATGAAAATGTTATTGCTCAAGTTAATTCTGAAAAAAAGAGTCTAGAAAATGAAGTGTTAACTCTAAAACAACAAGTAGATGAATTAAAAAAACAAATCAATGAAAAAGAAACTGAGTTAAATTCATTAGTAGAGAACTTTAAACAACGATTTGAATCAGATCAGAATATTCGTAATAATTCTTTTCATTCTAAGCAAAACCGCATAGTACAAGATTGGGATGAAGCAGGTAAGAGATATTCTGAACAAGTAAGAGCGACAGAGGAAGAAATACAAAAAAGATTTGATGATAAATATCAAAATTTAGAAAAACAAACTACGGAAATAATATCCGAACTGGAAACTCGAAGAACTGAAATAAATAAGATATATGGTTTAATTGGTGAAGTTGTTTCTTGTGGTGAATATAAGAAATATGCTGAGGAAGAAAAAAATGCAGCAAATATACTATTTTGGGTTTCTTTTGGATTATTCTGTGCCGCTTCTATAGTATTGATTGTTGCGTTAATTGTGGAAATGTGTGGAAAAGGGGAATTTTCTTGGTGGACTGTATTAATGCGCTTACCTATAGCGCTAGTTTTATTATTGCCTGCATTTTATACAGCTATTGAAGCTCGTAAAAGAAGAAATCAAGAACTTAGATTGCGTGACTTTGAAATAAAAATTGCAAATATTGATCCATATTTGAAAAATATTGATTTTGTGGAAACTGAGAGAGAAACAAAATGTCAATCAATTCCAGAAGGAAGCAAAACTGCTCGAGATCTTAAAATAGAATTAGCAAAAGAATTTTTTAGTAAACAAGAAATTGTTGATACAGATAATAATATTGTAATTCCCAAAGATATGATTGAAGTTCTAGAAAAAATTATGACTTTTCTAGATAGAAAGGAAAAGAACAAATGCAACTGAAGAACTATCAAAACAATACGCTAAATATTTTACGAAAATTCTTTGAAGATGCTCGTATCTATGGACATAAGCAGGCATATGAAAATATTACATCTGATCCTGAAATTCGCCACCGTTTAGGGAATCTTAAGAGTGATTATATTGTTTATCCAACAATTCCGAATACACCAAGAGTTTGTTTGAAAGTTCCAACAGGCGGTGGTAAAACAATTATTGCAGCTCATGCTATTAAAATTGCAAGTGAAGTATGGTTAGAAAGAGAATTTCCTATTGTTTTGTGGTTTACCCCCTCTGATACTATCAGACAACAAACGGCAGAAGCTCTCAAAAATCCCCGCCATCCATATCGCGAAGCATTAGATGAGCAGTTTGGTGGACATGTTAAGATTTTTGATATTGATGAAAAATTTAATATCCGACCTTCGGACATAGAGCAAAATTTGTGTGTGATTGTTTCTACAATTCAATCTTTTAGCAAAAAAGATACTACTAAATACAATGTATATAAACATAATGAAAATCTAGAGCCTCATTTTACTCATATTATCGCACAAGAAGGT
>JAFTNB010000116.1 GCA_017452115.1 Alphaproteobacteria bacterium | reverse complement strand
GGCTTTCTGTACCCTTGAAAACCATATGTTCCAAAAAATGAGAAATGCCGCTGTTATCACTATTTTCAAAAGCCGCACCAGTCTTAATCCAGACACCTATAGAAACACTTTCCAATTCCGGGCGTTCTGAACTAACAATCCGTAGTCCATTAGGTAATGTTGAAATTTGAGAATGCATAAATTAATCCTACCAGTTGTTTACTTTTTGAATAGTTATTATTAAAATACTTTAGGCAGTTTATTGATTAATGTAAACAACAAATTTTAAAATTAAGGAGATTTTTATGACATCACAAACTAAATTCGCGGTTATACTTTCCGGATGCGGAGTTTATGACGGTTCTGAAATTCATGAAGCAGTTACAACCCTGCTTGCAATAGATAAATCCGGCAGTGAATATACATGCTTTGCGCCTAATATCGAGCAAGCAAAAACAATGAATCATGTCAACGGAATCGCTGATACTTTGCGTGGAGATGAAGATAATCGTAATGTTATGATTGAATCAGCTCGTATTGCCAGAGGTAATATTTTTGACCTAAAAGATTTTAAAGCACAAAATTTTGATTGTATTATTTTCCCCGGAGGGATGGGAGCAATCAGCAACTTATCAGATATTGCAGAAAAAGGAATGAATTGTACATTACAAGATGATGTCAAACATGCTATTGACGAAAGTTACAATAATGGTTTAGTCATCGGTGCAATGTGTATTGCTCCAATGCTAATAGCATGTGCTCTTGGAAATAAAGGCGTATGCGTAACTATTGGAAATGATAAAAAATTGGCTCAAGAAATTGACAAGACAGGAGCAGTGCATGAAATTTGCAACGCAACTGATGTTTGTGTAGATGAAAAATTACGAGTGGTGACGACTCCTTGTTACATGTTAGCTAAATCGATTAAAGAAGTTGCTCAGGGAACTGAAAATTTGGTTAAAGCCATGATGGATTTGATATAAGTATATTGCAACACTGACTATTTTTACATCCCTATAAACAAAAACTCCCAAGCGAACACTTGGGAGTTTATATTACTAAAAAACAACAACTTATGCTGTCTTTTTCTTTTCAGCAGTTTCTTTTTTAGCTTTTGTTTCTTTAGCCGGTTTCTCTGCTTTTTCAGCTTTAGCTTCTTTTTTAGGAGCTGTTTTAGCTTTTTTTGCAGTTTTGACTTCATCATCAAATTTATACAAATCTTCTACAGAAACAATCTTCTCATTCAGCGAAACTTGAGAAAGAATGTGGTCAACAATTTTTTCTTCAAAAATCGGAGCTTTCAAAGATTCAACAGCCTGTTTATTCTTCAAATAGAAATCAAAAACAGCTTTTTCTTGCCCTGGATATTTACGAGCTTCGTCCATAATTGCTTTGTTTACATCATCTGGTTCAACAGAAATTTTTGCTTCTTTACCAACTTCAGAAAGCAACAAACCAAGTTTAACGCGGCGAATTGCAATATTTTTATATTCTTCTTTAATTGCATCTTCAGACTTTGCCAAATCTTCTGCATCAAGCTGATTATTTTTCTTGGCTTGTTCATATTGAGATACAATTGATTTGAACTCTGCATCGACTAAATTTTCAGGAACTTCAAAGTTATAAGCATTATCAAGAGCATCAAGTAAAGCTTTTTTGAGTTTCATACGAGAAGCTTGTTCATAATCACCTTTAATTCGACCGGCAATAACTTCACGAACTTTTTCCATGCTTTCTTCACCTAAAGATTTTGCAAATTCATCATCAAGTTTAACTTCTTTAGGTTCCATAAGTTCTTTAATCTCAACGGCAAAAACGGCATCTTTTCCGGCAAGATTTTTAGCATGATAATTTTCAGGAAATGTAACTTTTACATCAACTTTGTCACCAGCTTTTTTGCCGATTAACTGGTCTTCAAACCCTGGAATAAAAGAGCCGGAACCAAGTTCCAAAGGATAATTATTACCTTTTCCTCCTTGGAATTCTTCTCCGTCAACAGAGCCAACAAAATCAATTACGGTAGTATCACCTTTTTTAGCGGCTCTATCTTCGGTTACTTTTGTTCTTTCACGACGAGATTGTGCAATATAATTCAAAGCTTTATCTACTTCTTCAGGAGCAACTTCAGCCATAAACTTATCAAGTTTAATGTTTGCAAAATCACCGGTTTTAATTTCCGGTAAGTTTTCTAGAGAAATGACAAATTCCATATCACCTTCTTCTTTGAATGAAGTAATTTTTACGTCGGGCATCATTGCCGGACGCAATTTTTTATCTTTAATCAATTCATCGGTGGATTTTTGAACAATATCTTCTAATACTTCTCCACGAACAGAAGCTGCGTATTTCTGTTTAATCATAGAAACAGGAGCCTTTCCGGCACGGAAACCGGGAAGTTTTACAGTTTTGGCAATTGCATTAATTTTGGCATCTACTTCTTTATCAAACTCTTGAGCAGAAACAGTTACTTTATATTCTTTTTTTAAGCCTTCAGACTTTAACTCTGTTATATTCATGCTTTAATACTCTAAAAAATCTTCAATTTTTTTGTTAAAACTGGTGCGGGTGAAGGGACTTGAACCCCCACGGCCTGCGCCACCAGAACCTAAATCTGGCGTGTCTACCAATTCCACCACACCCGCGGTTACACACTTTATAATTTGTTTGCATACTACATAAAATAAAAATTAAATCAAGCCAAAATTCACAATGCAAACAAAATTATTGTAATATAACTTATTCTTGTCTATGATATGCTAAAAGTGGATTTGTTATAAGGAGTTATCTCGTGTTGTCGGCAAAGAATATATGTAGTGTGAGTTTTTTGGTTGCAACAGCTATGATTGCATCGTCTTGCAGTGTGGTAAAAAAACATACCAGTCCGGAAACATATAAAATGTTAACGCTGAGCGATGATGGAAAAGAAGAAGCAATGCAGGCTACAGAAGCATATACTCAAGGGCGTTTTGATGAAGCAGCACAATATGTAGACGAAGCCCTAATCGAAAATAATAAAAACGCACAAGCATTAATTGTCGGCGCATTAACTTATGAACAAATAGGACGTCCTAATCGTGCTCGTCAATTTTATGAAGATTTAATTGTATATGGAGGTAATGAAACAACGGTTCTCGGCTCCACTACTGGTTTACCCGCAAAAATGACTGATATTGCTAAACAACGTTTACGTCTTATTGATATGAAACAAACTAAATTAGTGGTTGAAGATAAGGATGGAATGAAAATTTTCAACATCAGCAAACAAGCTGCGGATGCTCAACGTCATTCGGCAATTGCAGAAGCATTGTATGCAAAAGAAAAAAGAAAAGCTAATTCTTCACCCGAATCGGTAACTACTGATCAAGTTAAAGCTGCGGAAGTTCTTTTTAGCGATGAAGAACAAAATATTATTACCCGTTTCTTAATTTTGAAAGAATTAGCTGAAAATGATTTAGTAACAAAAGAAGAGTTTCTAACGGCGCGTAATACTAATATCGGTGGGTTATTACCATTAACACATAAAGCTCCGGCATATGGTGTAGAAAAATCCGTTCCTTCTCCCGATTTGGTAATTGAACGTATTAATGCATTGAAAGAGGCTGTCGAATCGCGTGCAATTACGCCAAGAGAGTTTTCTGCAGAGCGTGACATTATCATTGAAGCATTGCTTCCTACACATCCCCGAAAACGCTTAAAAAATAAAGTACCTTCTCGGGATGTAATGAATGCAGCTAAAGATTTACGCAAATTAGAACTATTGCTTGATTTAGAATTAATTACTAATAAAGAAAAAGAAGAGGAAAAACAAGCAATCGAAAAATATTTGGGAGTTAATCGCCAAGAAAAAGTTTCAGATACTCCCAAAGAAGTAAAAACACAAATAGCTCCGGCAGAAGCAATGCCTGTAGCCGTAGTTCCGACACCGGTATTAACCGAACCCAAACCAGAAATTATTGAAGGTAGTATAGAGGTTATTTCTTCCGCTCCAG
>JAFTNB010000115.1 GCA_017452115.1 Alphaproteobacteria bacterium | reverse complement strand
GATAGAAACAATAACTGGAAAATGACGCCGGCATATGATTTAACACCTTCGCAGGGTATCAACGGTGAGCAAACTTCTATGGTAAACGGCAAAGGAACGGATATTACCGATAACGATTTGATTAAAACTGCCGCACCTTTCGGATTTTCGGAAAAGAAGATTGCCGCAATTATCGAACAAACAGACGATGCGCTGGCAAATTATGGCAAATACATGCAAGAGCTCGGCGTAAAGTAGAAAACCGGAGCAGATGTTAAACTTTATCTCAAATCCGAACAAAGTTTAACATTTTGCCATACAGGCTTTGGACAGCAATTTCAAAGCTCTATATTTTCCAAGGGTTACAGAGAAAATGTTAAAGAATATGTATTCTTTGATATTTTTCTTCTTTCATCATTAACCAGAGTTGATGCGTAAGGTCTTTACGGGCTAGGATTTCTTCACGATGGGCAAGGAATAGGTCGTAATTGAGATGTAATTTTTCTTCAACATCAAACTTATTCTGTTCACCAATACAAACAGCAGCCTGCAAAATGGCTGCTTTTGCTTTATTTTCCAAGGCTTTCAGCGAGTTCGAATGTTCGTTTTTTGAAAATTGCGTTTTGGGAGAATTTTACGAACTCGTTTATGCAAAAGCCTTTGTTTTTCAATGTGCTGAGTAAATTAAAATTTTGCCTAATTTTCGGGCTGTTTATCTTTTGAATGACATATTGGCTATTAAAAAATTTTTGTTTGTATTTTTATTTAGATGCTTCTATATTTCTAGCAATATAGAAATATAGTAAGAGGCTAAAATGCAAAATTGTGTCTTTAGTTTATGAGGAGTATATTATGACAAGAGATTTAACAAGTATCGCAACTGTTTTTGATGCGTTAAGCAATGAAAACAGATTACAGATTTTTAGGATTTTGGTTAGAAATAGTGCAACAGGAATTACGCCAACAGCTATCTCCAAAGAAATGAATGATTTTCCGAGAAATACTCTATCTTTTCACTTAACTTTATTGGCTAATGCTAATTTGTGTTTTTCTGAACGACAGGGAAAGCAGATTTTTTATAAACCAAATTGCCAGTTAATTAAAGAAATCACCAGATTCTTATTGAGTGATTGTTGTGAGAGAGGTTGTTTATGTTAGATATTTTTACCTGGTTTGCCAATTGGGCTACAGCAAAAATGGGATTAGACATAACCACGCATTTGGGACAAGCGGTACACTTTTTTATTGAAGACTCATTAAAAATCTTTGTGTTGATTTATGTCTTAATCTTTTTTATTTCATTATTCAGAGCGCAACTCAGTTCTGAAAAAGTAAGGGATTATCTATCCGGTAAATCTCGGTGGAGCGGATATTTCTTGGCTGTATTTTTAGGTGTGGTTACGCCGTTTTGCTCTTGCTCTTCCATTCCATTGTTTATGGGATTTTTAGCCGCTGGCGTTCCATTCGGTGTGAGTATGGCTTTTTTAATCAGCTCGCCCCTTATTAGTGAAATTGCCGCTTTTATGTTACTTTCCATGGGGAGTTATGGCGTTTATATTGTGACTATTTATATTATATCCGGAACGATGATTTCTGTTTTGGCCGGATATTTGGCTGATAAATTTAATATTGAAAAATATTTGGCTCTAAACATACCGAAAACGACACCATCGGTTTGCGGTTGTAAAAGTGTTAAAGAAAAGGCATTCGCGTTAGTTAAATATGCGAACAGTTTTGCTTGGGATACAGTAAAGTCATTGGCGATTTATATCCTTATCGGTTTGGTTGTCGGTGCATTTATGCATGGCTACATTCCACAAGAATTTTTTGTAAAATATATGGGAGCTGACAATATTTGGGCTGTCCCTTTTGCCGCTTTTGCCGGAATTCCTATTTATGCATCTCAGGCTGGAATTGTTCCGTTAGTTCAAGTGCTCTTAATGAAAGGTGTGCCTATCGGAACAGCATTGGTTGCTTTTATGAGTATTGCAACAATATCTCTTCCTGAAATAATGATGCTCAAAAAAGTGTTTACCTATAAATTATTAGCAATCTTTATTGGTTATTTGTTCATTGCCTTTATTGTTACCGGTTATTTATTAAATTTATTGTAAGGAGAAAAGTATAATGAAAAATATAAAAATTTTAGGCTCAGGTTGCGCAAAATGTAAAACAGTTATGCAGCTTGTTGAGAAAATTGCAAAACAACATAATTATGAAGGGAAAATAGAAAAAGTTGAGGATATTGCCGAGATTATTTCTTATGGCGTGATGTCAACGCCTGCGATTGTCATTGACGATAAAGTCGCTTTTGTCGGAGGCATCCCTTCAGAAGATGAAGTCAACAAATGGTTTAATGAGCCAACAAGTTGCTGTTGTGGTTGCTGTAAATAACTCGGAAACTGTGAGTTAAGCATCACCAATACAAAAAGACCTCTCCTTGCGGGAGGTCTTTTTGTATTGGTGACAATTCCGACAGGAAATTCGAAGCCATATTACCTTGGTAATTATGGGCTCAAGGATAAAAACAACCGTTGCTCCGGTTGTTTTTACCGCAAGAGGCGAAGTTTGGTTATATTTGAGAGGCGACGTAAATCGCCGAAACAAATATTAACAAACAAGTGGCCGAAGCGAGTTAGCGAACAACAGAGAGCTTACGAGCAAGAAAAGTCCCGTTAAGGCGAAGCCTTTTCACATAATTATTCCGCCCATTGGTCAGAAACTTCTCTTAGCGTTGCCGGGATTTGTCCGCGGCAACACTTAGCTGACGACACAATCCCGTAGAAATTGCCGCCGCAAACGGCAGCCTGCAAAATGGCTGCTTTTCTTAATTTTCCAATGTTGTAAAATCGCAATTAATTTTTATTTCTGACGATACGGCGTGAATCTCGGCAAAAACCGCGGGACATTTCTTTTATATTCCAAATATTCGCTGCCGTACCTTTTATACAATCCCTTTTCTTCACTTAACGGAAAATAAACCAGATTAATTCCGATAAAAACCAGCAAATAATAAAATAATGCCCAACTTTGAAACAATAAGCACTCCCCGCCCAAAAACAAAAAGACGCCCAGCAGCATCGGATTTCTGACATAAGCATAAGGTCCGCCGGTAATTAATTTGTTTATCGGATTCCATGGAGCCGGCGAACCTTTGCCGACTTGGGCAAAAAGCGTCATCGTCCAAATCATCAATACCAATCCGCCTGCAAACAAGACAAACATCAAAAGCAACAGAAAAACATTGTTTGCGCCGATAATTTCAAAACCACCGAAATATAAAATAAGCAACGGAATACTTATCAAAACATTGCAAGGTAAGAGCAAAATGGCCTTTAACATCGACACCTCCTTCACGCCCGTATTATGCAATATATACG
>JAFTNB010000114.1 GCA_017452115.1 Alphaproteobacteria bacterium | reverse complement strand
TTTTTAGCAGTGATGATGAAACGAATAATGCGGCGTGGTATTGTTATAACCTTGAGGTTGAAGGCTTCGAAGATAAGAAAGGTGAATGGTATTTGCCGTCTGCGGGTGAAATCTATAATTATTTCTACACGAACTACGCGCTTATTAACACGGCGTTCTCGGAATTAGGATTAAGTTCCTTTGGTAAATGGTATTGGTCTTCGTCCGAGTATAGTAACTACAGCGCTTGGGATGTCTATTCCGGCACCGGTAGTGTGACCTGCACCAATGGTAAGCTTGACGATAGCACTCTATCAGTCAGTTGTCTATTAGAAATATAATAATGGTAATATCAAATGTTTTACTATTGCTTTGATAAGTGTTAATTGATTAACTTATTTTCCTCTAATTTTAAAATCGCTATTGTGTTTTGTTTCTTTTATCTCTATATCTATATTAAGAGAAAAAAATTAAAGGATTTGAGATGAAATCAGGAAAAAATATTTTTGTTTGGTTAGCTGCTATTGTTGCTATTTCTGCAATAATGAATGTTTTTGCTGCTAATCAGCGTAGCCGTGAATATCTGTCTATTCCCTTTTCTGAATTTATGGACAATGCAGAAAAAAAACAAATTAGTGAGGTTATGATTGAAGGATCTTCTATTTTGGGGACTGCAGTTGATGGTAGCAAATTTAGCACTTATGCTCCTTATGATCCAACAATGATTGAAACATTACGCCAAAGCGGTGCTAAGGTAGAAGCTCGTCCGGAAGATACATCATCAAATACATTTTGGGGAGTGTTGATTTCTTGGTTTCCAATGATTTTATTGATTGGTGTCTGGATTTTCTTTATGCGTCAGGCTAATGCCGGAAATAACAAGGCTATGAGTTTTGGAAAATCACGTGCTCGTTTAATAGAAAATACAAAAAAAGTTACTTTTGCTGATGTTGCCGGTGCTGATGAAGCTAAACAAGAACTGGAAGAAGTAATTGATTTTTTGAAAGAACCGGCAAAATTTCAACGTTTGGGCGGTAAAATTCCTAAAGGTGTTTTGTTGGTTGGACCTCCGGGAACGGGTAAGACTTTAATTGCCAAAGCAGTTGCCGGTGAAGCAAATGTTCCGTTCTTTTCTATTTTCGGTTCTGATTTTGTGGAGATGTTTGTCGGAGTTGGTGCTTCTCGCGTAAGAGATATGTTTGCGCAAGCAAAGAAAAATTCTCCTTGTCTGCTATTTATTGATGAAATTGATGCTGTTGGTCGTCATCGTGGTGCCGGTCTTGGCGGTGGCAATGATGAGCGTGAACAAACACTTAATCAGTTGTTGGTTGAAATGGATGGATTTGAAGATAACGAAAATGTTATTCTTATTGCGGCAACGAATCGTCCTGATGTTCTTGATCCTGCTTTATTGCGCCCAGGGCGTTTTGATAGACAAGTAGTCGTGTCTAATCCGGATAAAAAAGGACGTGAAGAAATTCTTAAAGTTCATGTTAAAAAAGTTCCTTTGGCAAAAGATGTTAATCTTTCTGTTGTTGCTCGTGGAACTCCCGGTTTTTCTGGAGCTGATTTAGCCAATTTAGTAAATGAAGCTGCTTTGTTAGCGGCTCGTAAGAATAAACATAAAGTTACATCCAAAGATTTTGATGAAGCAAAAGATAAGGTTATGATGGGATCTGAACGTAAATCAATGGCGATGGATGAGAAAGAAAAGCAACTTACAGCATATCATGAAGCCGGACATGCAATTTGTTCTCTTTATGTTAAAGAAACAGATCCTATTCACAAAGCTACAATTATTCCGAGAGGAAGAGCTGTGGGAATGGTACAGCAGCTGCCGGAAAAAGATCAGTATTCATATTCTAAAACCAAAATGAAATCACGTTTAGCTATTATGATGGGTGGACGTGTGGCAGAGGAAATCAAATTTGGAGCGGATGCAGTAACCAGCGGTGCTTCTTCTGATATTGCAGCGGCAACAAATCTTGCTCGTTCTATGGTAACAGAATGGGGAATGAGTGATGTTTTGGGACCGGTTTTGTATGCTGAAAATTCCGGTGAAGTATTCTTAGGTAAATCAGTAACTCAAAATAAAAATATGAGTGAAGATACAGCTCGTTTGGTAGATGCTGAAATCAAAGGTTTGGTTCTTGGCGGTTATGAGGAAGCAAAACAAATCCTTAAAGACAAGCATAAAGAATGGGAACTTTTAGCCGATGCATTAATTGAGTATGAAACTTTAACCGGTGATGAGATTAAGCAGGTAATCAAAGGTGAAAAGCTTGAACGTTCTGATGATGTGCCGGTAGCGGAAGAAAAAAGGACGCAATCTTCAGTTCCAGAGTTGTAATTGTACTTAATGTTGTAATAAAAGGCTTATCATGGTTAATTGTGGTAAGCCTTTTTTGTTAAATATTAAGGAAACAAATTGTTTTATATGCTGTATTAGTGTCATTTTTATAAGTAAAATTTATATTTCCTATTCCTGTATGTATTCGCCAAAAAGCGTTGTTACCTATTTCTGTTGTTGAAAAAAAGTAATTATAAAAAGATATATTGAAAAGTGTTGCTGTGTTATTTAATGTAGCGTAATTTAAGTAAACATAATTATACAATTCACCGGCAGCAGGCAAATACCATTGTTTTTTTGTGTTTTCTGCATTACTGGGGAAATAGTTATAGCAATAAAGAGCTGCAATATTAGAGTCGTCAGTGTCATCGCCGTAATAATTGACTATTGCCTGTGTTTCGGAATATCCATTCATTTGTGTTTGGGCGGTTGTTGCATCTACGTTCTCTATTTCTGGAAAATCTATATTATTAGGCGCCCATGTTCTGAAAGTATATTCTAATGAAATTATAAGCTCATTATCTTTTACAACTATACCGATTGCGGTTTTAGAGCTGTTCACACAAGAAGAACAGGTTTTATCAGAATAATAAATAGCGCCTACTTTACAAGAAGTATCACAGACACAAACTCCATTATTGAATGTTGCTCCCTCAACACAAGAACATCTTGCATATTTATTATTGCAACTATCCCCTACGCCGCCGGCAATATTATCACCAGAACAGGTATAACGAAATGTGCTGTCGCATGGTAAACATTTAAGTTTAGAAGTATCAAACGGACATTTAAGAGAAGTAGTTTCACAAGAAGTTTCAGTATAACCGATTGAAGCACAATCGGGCGCCGGTGTACACTCCGCATGTGCAGTGCTTGATAATAAACAACAAATGAAAGTCATTACTGTACAAATCAAGAATTTTGCACGTACTCTCTCGTCATCCTCGGACTCATTTTTTTTATAACAGTCATCCTCGGACTTGTTCCGAGGATCCATGGATACTCGTGTCAAGCACGAGTATGACAGAGAAGAAAAATTACCCGAGTATGACAACAACTTAAAAGTCATGCCTATTTTTTGCAAAGCAAAAAATTCAAGGCATCTACAAATTAATATATCTTTCCTCATCTTATAGCTCCAATTATAAAAATTTCCTCTAATTAGAACTATATCATATCTTTTGCTTAATGTAAATACTTGATGAGAAACAGGAGAACGAATTTGTATAAAAATTATCCTTTAAATATTATTTATGTGATGTTTATTATACCTTATGGGGGAGGCGGTTATATATAAATTCACTTAGCTTATTGGGTAAAATTGACATAAACCAAGCACTGAATCTAACAGGCCATGGGAATGCTATTAATCCGATGTTTTTATCAATTCGGTCAGCAATTACTTGAGCTGCCTTTTCTGTTTCCCAGAAAAAAGGCATAGGGCAAGTATTTTTATCAGTAATGCGTGAACGAACGAATCCGGGGCAAATAGTACTAACTTTAATGTTATATTGCAATAAATCACCGCGCAGAGCTTCGCCCCAAGCTTTTACGCAAGCTTTAGAAGCACTATATGATGGGCAGCTGGGCAAGCCATGATAACCGGCAATAGAACTGATAATAGCAATGGCTTTTTGCGTATCTTGGCGTTGTTTATAAATTTCGATTGTAGGAATAACCGTATGTAAAACGCCAAAAATATTGGTTGAAAAAGTATTATATATATTTTCCGGAGTTTCGCTTAAGGTCGCAACACCGGCGTTGGCAATAACCAGATGTAATGGTGCTATTTTTTCGCATTCAGCTATCCAGTCGGCAATTTCATTTTGTTTTTTTACATCAATAGTTTTACTATGTATTTTAACTTTGCCATTTTGGCATAATTTTACTGTTTCATCTAATCTTTCGGCGTTACGGCCGCAAATAAACAAATTTTGAACTCCGTTTTGAGAATAATAAACAGCAAGAGCTTGTCCGATACCGCTGCTGGCACCGGTAATTAAGATATTTTGAGCATTTTTTATCATTTTTAATCCTGAATTAAGTTTTAGTTTTTATAATTTCAAGCATAATATAAAAAATAGTTTTTGAGGAGTGTTATTTTGAATATATCCAGTATGACCGGATTTGCTAGAGTAACCGGTAATGCAAGAATAGGTGAAATTGATTATTCTTGGTTTTGGGAATTGAAATCAGTTAATGGTAAATCATTAGAGGTTAAAACAAAATTGCCATTTTGGCTTGATGCAATTGCTTTAACTTTGAAAAATAAAACGGCGGAGTATTTGTCACGCGGCAATGTGTATGCTTGTTTGGATGTTTTGGTGCAAAATGAAGAACCAAAAGTAAAAATTAATGAGCAGCTTTTGCAACAGCTGGCAGAACAAGCTTTGAAACTTTATCAGCAGAACCCGGATAGATGGCAAAAACCGAATCCGGCAGAACTCTTAAATATTCGTGGTGTGGTGGAAGTTGAAGACAGTCAGCTTGATGAAGAACATTTAGAGTATTTGCAGAATCAGATAGTTTCAAGTTTTGTTGAATGTTTGAATATTTTAATAAAAGACAGGCAAGCAGAAGGAAATAAAATTGTATCTGTTTTATCGGGTTTATTGATAGAAGTAGAAAGTGTAGTTAAAAAGATTGAAAATATTGCAATAAATATGCCGGAGCGCTTGAAAGCTAAATTGATGCAGCAGTTAGATTTATTATTAGAATCAGCAGCTAATCAGATTAGCGAAGAGCGTTTGGCGCAAGAAATGGTGTTGTTGGTTAATCGTGCTGATATTAAAGAAGAAACAGATCGTTTGAATGCTCATATTAAGACAGCTAAGGAATTGTTGCAGACTGATGGAGCAGTGGGACGGCGGTTAGATTTTTTGTGTCAGGAACTTAACCGAGAAACTAATACTATTTGTTCTAAATCGACAGAAATTGAATTAACAAATTGTGGAATGCAATTGAAAACTTTAATTGAACAATTCCGCGAACAAGTCCAAAATATTGAGTGAGGTGTGTTATGGATGAAATTATTGATGAATTGAAAAAAGTTCGTAAAGGGGCAATGTTTATTATTGAGGCTCCATCCGGAACAGGGAAAAGTGCAGTAGTAAAAGAATTATTGGCTCGTGATCCAAATATTAAGTTTTCGGTATCAGTTACTACTCGTCCTAAACGTGCCGGTGAAGTTGATGGGGTAGATTATATTTTTGTGACAGATGAACAATATGATAAATATTTGGCAGAAGATGCTTTTTATGAACATGTAGAATCACAATATTCGGCACGTTATGGAACATTGCGTTCAGAAGTTGATAGTTTTATTAATGTTGGACAAGATGTGTTATTTGATATTGATTGGGCCGGTGCGCGTGAAATGCGTGAAAAAGCCGGTGATGATGTGGTAACAATTTATTTATTACCTCCGTCAATTAAAGAATTACGCCGGCGTTTGGAAAGTCGTGGTACTGACTCTCGAGAGGTAATTGAAAAGCGGATGGGAATTATTCTGGATAAGATTATTCATTGGGATGAATTTGATTATGTAATTGTTAATGTGGATTTGGAAGAAACCATTCGTAAAGTTCAACGTATTATATCCGGAGAAAGAATGAAACGAGTTCGTCAAGTCGGACTTAAGCGATTTGTTAAAGAATTAATGAAAGAAGCTGAAGAAGATAAGGCTGAACATTCTTAAAAATTGTTTAATAATTGTGCTCTTTGGTCAGACGATAGGACTTTGTATATTTGGGCGGCATTATTTTCGGCGTTAGCAACACCGAGTTTTGCCGCTTTTTGATATAATTCAAAAGCTTTTAATAAATTTTGTTTAATTCCGACACCTTTTGTATTCATCCAAGCGTAAATTTCTACAGCTTTAGGATTGTTTTTTTCGCTTTGAATAATAATTTCTTCTAAATCTATGGGGGAAACATTATTTTGTTGAATAGCTTTGATAGTATTTTCCCATTTTATTAATGCGGCTTTATTTTCTTCTTCTTTAATCTTATGGTGGTTTATGAAGTTTACTTCTGATGGTTCTTGAACAACAGCTTCCGTTGGTTGAGCGACCTCAGAATCGGAAATTTTGTTGTCGGTTAAGATATCCGGTATTTTGCGATTTTTTACAAACATGGGCAGATAACCTTCATTATCTGATTTTATTAAATCGCGATAAAGTTCATCCAAACTTTCTGCAGAAGCTTGTGAAAACGAAAAAAGCAGACAGATAATTGTAAAAAATATTTTTTTCATTTTATTTCCTTATTTTTATTGTATAGTAATCAATAGATGTTAGTTATTAAAGGATATTTTGCTGATTATAAACAAGGCAAAGAGGGCGAATATGGTAAAAATTTATAATTCTATTACAGAAATGGTTGGGAAAACCCCATTGCTTAAGCTTTCTAATATAGCCAGAAAGTATAAAATAAAGGCAAATTTATTGGGAAAATGTGAATTTTATAATCCGGCATTTTCGATTAAAGACAGAGCTGCTCTCAATATGATTGAAGAAGCAGAAAAATCCGGAAAAATTAATGCTGATACAATCTTTTTGGAGGCAACTTCCGGTAATACAGGCATAGGATTAGCAGCTATTTGTGCTGCTAAAGGATATAAATTGGTGATAACAATGCCGGAAAATATGAGCAAAGAGCGAATTGTTCTAATGCGTCATTTGGGGGCAGAAGTTATACTTACTCCTGCAGAAGACGGAATGAGCGGGGCAATTGCAAAAGCAAACTTGTTATTGGAAAAGAATTCTAATGTGGTGTTGCTTAACCAATTTTCTAATCAGGCTAATCCAAATGCTCATCGTTTTGGTACCAGTATTGAAATTTTTGAAGATACAGGTGGGGAGGTTGATGTATTGGTTTCTGCAGTGGGAACTTCCGGAACTCTTACCGGTATTGCATCAACTTTACGTACTTATAATCCTGATTTATATGTGGTGGCGGTGGAGCCTGAAAAAAGTCCTGTTTTAAATGGTGGAAATGCGGGAACTCACAATATTTTAGGAATCGGAGCCGGATTTGTTCCTGATTTTTATGATGCTTTATTGGTAAATGAAGTTGTGGATATAGAGGATGAAAAAGCGATTGAATTGGCTAAAAATGTGGCTAAAAGCGAGGGCTTATTAATCGGTATTTCTTCCGGGGCAGCGGTTGCTGCGGCTATTGAAGTTGGAAAGAGAGAAGAAATGAAAGGAAAAAATATCATAATTATTCTTCCTGATTCTGCAGAAAGATATTTATCTTTAGGTTTTTTTGACTGACCGGATAATAAGGATTGCTAAATATATGTTTTTTATTTATCGTATAAGTTGTTTGGATAAGTGGATTTGATAATATGAACCCAAAATCAATATTAGGAAAATATTTAAGTAAACAAATTCTCATGAGTTTCTTTGGTGTGTTGCTGATGGTAATGGGGATTGTTATGTTGTTTGAAGTGGTGGAATTATTGCGTCGGACTTCCGGTCGTGAGGATGTTGGATTTGGATTTGTTATGCAAATGGCATTGATGAAACTTCCTAAAACAATTGAAATGGTTTTTCCTTTTGTGATGATGATTGCGGCGATGATTACATTTTGGAAAGTTAGTAAATCGAATGAATTTGTAATTATCAGAGCTGCGGGTGTATCAATTTGGGGATTCTTGTTATCTGTATTGATTGTAACATTTCTAATTGGTGTTGTAAATATTACAATGATAAATCCAATTGCCGCAAAGATGAATGAAATTTATGAAACAATGGATTATCGCTTTAAAACACGTAATCCTAAAGCTGTTTTGTTTTCGGAAAAAGGATTGTGGTTGCGTGAAGCAATTGATGAAAATAATTTTATGGTTTTACAAGCAAGGTCTGTGCGGCAAGAAAAAAATGAATTATTACTGCATGCCGTAACGATTTTGGAAATGGGACGTAATGCAGCTTTAAAGAAAAGTATTGAAGCTTATGGAGCGACTCTAAAAAGTAATGAATTTTCTCTTGCTGATGTAAAAGTTTATGAAGCAGGGAAACCGGTTAAAACTATTAATAACATAAAATATAAAACAGAAATTACCATAGATAGAATTAAAGAAAATTTTATTCCGCCGGAAGCTATATCTTTTTGGAATTTGCCGGATACGATAAGTTTTTATGAAAAATCAGGATTTTCGGCGCAAAAGCATCGTTTGCGTTATCTTTCTTTGTTGTCTTCTCCTTTTATGTTGTGTGCAATGGTTTTGGTTGCTGCAGTATTTGCATTACGTCCGAATAATCGTCGTGGCGGAGTGATGTATTTAATTGTTGGGGGAATTTCTACAGGTTTTATTGTTTATTTTTTATCACAATTAGTATATGCCTTTGGGGTTAATGGAGATATTCCGGCATTGCTTGCGGTTTGGACACCTGCTTTAATTG
>JAFTNB010000113.1 GCA_017452115.1 Alphaproteobacteria bacterium | reverse complement strand
CTTCGATAACTTTTAGGTTATATTTTTGTGCTATAGTCCAAATTTTTTCCATTTGTACAGCCTGCCCATAAAGATGAACAACCATAATAGCTTTAGTTTTGGGCGTAATCGCTTGCTCTATTAAATCAGGATTTATATTGTAAGTATTAATATCAGGTTCAATCAAAACCGGTGTACAACCATTATCTGAAATTGCTAACATTGTAGCAATAAATGTATTAGCAGGTACGATAATCTCATCACCTTGTCCGAAACCATATGCTTTGATAATCAAGCGCAAAGCATCTAATCCATTAGCAACACCGAGAGAATATTGAGTCCCACAATACCGAGCAAAATGTTGAGTAAAAATATTATTTTCATCACCTTGTAAATACCAACCTTTGTCTAAAATATGCTTAATACGAGCATCTATTTCCGAGCGGAATCTATTATTTATTTTTTCTAAATCTAAAAACTTAATCATCGGACTATCCATATATCATTTTTTTATATTTACGGCGGAGCTTCTTATTTGGAATTAAACAAACACAAAATTTTAAGAATTTTGAAGTAAATGTTGTTGGTGGTTGAATTAACAATAATGATAAATCAAGTATTAAGTCCTTATTTTTGATAAAAATAATATCAGAATTATCTTTTATTTTTTGCAAAGCACTTGTATATGCCTGTCGCGCTTCGTAAAGATAATATGACCGGACATGGGTAAAAAATTCTGCACAAGAATACATCATTTTAGCATTATGCAGTAATTGTTCTGCTTCTGACATGCCAGACCAGATACCATTGGTATCGTAATTATAAACGGCAGTAATTTTATTTTCAAAATGTGCTTTACCTCCCTGAAGATACCATTCAAACCGAAAACCGTCTGCACGATATGACTCCGGATATTTAAGATTAAATATCTGCGCAAATTTTGTATTGTTGCTATGTTTGAAATATAAATTACGATAAATAACACCGCTAGTTTGCATAAAAATTGCTTTTCCGGCAATTCTATCTGAAAAATCAAAATCTAACTTTTTATATTTTCCGTTATAATATTTTTCTTCTTTATCATCTTGTTTCAAAATAATATTACTCATATACATTGAATAATTTTTGTGTTTATCAAGGAAAGTTACGGCATCTGCAAACTTATTTGCATCCGTATACCAATCATCTGCATCCAATACGCAAAAATATTCAGCATCTTTGAGTAATTTATAGCCATTTGTAATAGAACGCAATAAACCTAAATTATGTGTATTGCGCAGAATATCTATTTTATGAGGGTACTTATTTTGGTAATCTTTAGCAATTTGAGTAGATTTATCAGTCGAACAATCATCTAAAATAATAAGTTTGTATTCAAAATTACACTTTTGCATCATAACCGAATCAATAGCTTGGGCTAAAGTAAATTCTTTATTATATGTCGGCATAAGGCAAATCAATTTAGGCATTTTGAACGTTCCTTATTGCCTATATTCGACACTTTGAAATATATGTACTATTGTTTGCAACATTCTTTGTTACAATAGCTCCGGCTCCAATCATAGAACCTTTACCAATAACAACACCGGGAAGAATTGTAGAATTAGCGCCTATTGAGGCACCTTCTTCAATTATAACCGGCTCCAGTTTCCAATTTTTATTTCTTGATTTGGGATATTTATCATTACAAAAAGTAACATTAGGTCCAATAAAAACATTATTACCAATAATCATACCATCCCATATTTGTACCCCGTTTTTGATAGTTACATTATCGCCAATCACAACATTATTCTCAATAAAACAATGAGAGCATATATTGCAATTTTTGCCAATTACGGCTTTCGCTAATACTACACAAAACTGCCAAATATTTGTTCCTTCCCCAATATTTGTACTTTGGACATCAGATAATGGATGTATCATATTGTGCCTCCGAAATAAACATATTATAATCGCGGATATAATCAGCTTCATCATAATGCTCCGAGGCTAAAACCATAACAACACAATCATCAGAAAAATCTGTAAATTCGCGCCAGATATTATGTTTAATATGAAGTCCTTGAGCCGGATTATTCAGTAAAATTTCTTTTTTCT
>JAFTNB010000112.1 GCA_017452115.1 Alphaproteobacteria bacterium | reverse complement strand
TATAAAACAGGTATTACACCACCGAGTTTTGCTTGGTTTCCTTGAGCATGTAAGGAATAAGTCGGACTGGTTTCAAGCGATGAAGACGAATAAGATGATGTTAAACTGCTTGCTGGTGTAGGAATTACAGCATTTACAAGCATTGAACCACCAACCGAAACAGCTGTTGCCGCCATAGCACCAGCCACTTTACCATATGCGGCAGCAGCCCAACCACCTGTGTAGTATGCTGCAACCATAACAGCAACAGTTAAAACAATCTTCACCGGATTAGAACCTCCGCCACCACCACCGCCTTGAGGTAAACATAAAAAAGCCAGATGGTCTGTGTCTTTAGGTTTCATATTCCAATACCGACGGAGTAATGGTTCGCCATTCAAAAAACAAATATATGGTAGATTTTGAGGACTAACATTGTATTTATCAGCAATATCTTGTACCGACATTTGTTTTAAGCAACAAAAAACCTCGCTATCTGCGAGGTTAAATGGATTTTGTATTTTAACTATCTGCATTTGTTTCAATCTTGTAGTTGATTAATTAATAACTGAAAAGCGGATACTGCTTCCTTAAAAGTCAGCCTTTCAGCTGTTTTGGCATAAGATATATTGCTTACATATTTAGTAAAATCGGTTTTATATTTTTTGTTAGATATTAGTAACTCAATAACCTGATTTGATATATCTCTAAAAGAAATATCTTTTTTCAATCTATGTTTTAAATCTTCTTCGAAAACTTGTTTAACCGCTAATTTAAACGTCTCATCAATACAAAAACATTTACTCAAAAATGTTAAATCATGCATATGACGCATATCAGCAGGATTATATTGTGAATGTTCAGTGTTATCAGAATAAATTCGCCATAAGAATGAACTTACCTTATCAATAGATGTATCTTGTAGTGATACGCACATAACTTCTGTCTCTGGTAAATTATCAGCCATT
Source organism: Alphaproteobacteria bacterium (assembly GCA_017452115.1). Taxonomy (GTDB): domain Bacteria; phylum Pseudomonadota; class Alphaproteobacteria; order RF32; family CAG-239; genus MGBC133411. Next base: position 3,469 of record JAFTNB010000112.1, on the reverse strand, counting down.
TTATTATAAAATGAATATAATTTCTTTTGTACTGGTGGATAAAAAAGCTTATCTGTAAAGAAAAATTCTACTTTTATATACGGTCTAAGTGATGAATGAGCTTGTACTAAATTAGCAGAATCAATAAATCTAAACTCAATTTTACGACTATCAGATATTGGTTCTCCAACTAATTCAAATCCATCTAAACTTTTAGCAATATTAATCAAGTCTTGGCGAATATGTTTAGTTGATTTAGGGCAAGGAACAAATCTAAAATCAGCATCTTCACTAAATCTTTTAGTAAGCTCATCATAGGCACAAACTAAACTTGTGCCACCTCCAAATAAAAGTTGTCCAGTATCAGAATTAAATCTTTCTACAAATTGCTTAATAACCTCTATTAGCATTTTTTCTTTCAGAGGAAATGCAATATCACAAGCTTTTTCAGTAGCAATAATTTCAAAAATTTCTAAATTAAGTTCTTGCATTTTTTTTACCTTATATTGTTTCAAATTCAATTTCATAACCATTGTAACTAATTTTACGACGCACTCGTTTATTAACAACAATAACTCTTCCCGTTGGAACCTGAGTTGATTTACCAGAATTATAGTCATTCCAATATTGTGATTTTGATGTTTTAACACCTAATTTTTTTAATGCTTCTTCTGCTAAAACACTAATATTGGCACATAATGTAACCATTCCATTAGAAAATACTTTTGTTTTAGCATAGATGCCTTGGCCAATTTTAATCAGTATTTTTTCTTTAACTAATGTTCTAAGAGCTCTTAACACTTGATCATAGTCGTATTTTTCAATAAAATCACGAAAATCGTTTAAAACAAAAGTCAAATCCTTTCGTTTTTTTACTCTTAATTTTATCTTTCCTAACAGTGTTTTATTAGCTTTCATTTTAGACTCCATTGTGTCAACTTACGACATTTTATATTGTCAATATACGACATTTATTATTAAAAGTCAAGTAATTTAAACATTTTTAACTACTAGATAAAGTATCACACCTGTAAATATCCAAAATATGCCATCCGTTCATTTTTAAGTCAGGTAGTTTTTGAAAAATTACACCAACTCCTTGCATATTATGTAGCACACCACCGCCATCAATATCAGCATAAATGCCAACGTGACAGGGATATTTGTTTTGCGTTAATACTGTTATGTGCTTATCTAATAGTTTATTATCAGAAGATAACTTATTGTAATTAACTGATTTCTTAAACTCACACAAAACTTCTCTTAAGCTTGTTGCATCTGTTACGATTGGAGATAATTCCACTCCAAGCTCGTTTTTATAAACCTCTCTGACTAATCCCCAACAGTCATATTCTCCATTAATCCAAGGTTTACCAATATATTTTTCTGCCCAATGTTGCATTATGATACTAATCCCATAAATTTAGATAAACGATAGGTTTCATTAGGAAATGTTTTGTTTCCAATATCTGTCATACGAGCTTTTGCTGTAATTTTATAAACATCACCACTTACTTCTGTAACAGTTAAGCTAATTGGCGGTATCATTTGAGGTGTACTTAAATCCGTTGATAAATACGGACGATAAATCAACTCTGTCTTATGCTGTGATGATGCCGCATTATCTAAGTGCTTAATGATTTCTCGGCTCACATTATCGATTTCTATTGAGATTTCAGGAACAGCAGAAGTATCAACCGGAGGTAATTCAATATCAAAGCACATTGCTTGAAACGAAACTTCTTCGCCAGTTTCTAATGTTGCTGTTATGCCATGGAAACCTTGAACAATACGAATAGTGGTTGGTTTACCATCATCATCGATAAAGTCAGGATGTTTGATTTCCAAGGTATGATAGATAAACACATCACTAGGGCTAGAAGCATAAGCTTCAATAATGGCTTGTTGTAAAACGTCATTTGGCATTTGTTTTCTCCTAATATCCAACAGCAAACCAAGAAACATAACCTTGACGTCTGCTAGTTGAGTCTGAATCAACGTAACGTATTGTAAAAGCAGTCGTTGAAGCACTCATAACCATTGCACAATAGTTTGTATCACTGGTTGCATTTGTTGGTTGCCCATAAGGGGTGAGTGTTACACCAATAACAGCTGTTGAAAACGCTTTAGGAAATGTAACACTAAAATCTGCACTTGATGTTACATTAACCTTGCCACCTTGTATAATTAACCCTGTTACATTATTCTTTTCCCAAAATGAAGTAGAACTTTTTGAATAACTCCCTGTTTTATTAAATAAAGTTGAGGCAGCAATATTTCCTAAATTTAGATCAACTTTATTGGCGACAATGTTTCTCAATTCCGTTGTATCATCCTCAGATAAAGGTCTGCTAATATCCGCACATTTGATATAAACCAGTTCATAATATGATTTTGGACGGGTTTCAGTACCAAATCGAGCAGTTCCATGAGCACCTGTTTTAGGATTTAATATTGCCAAGTCTGGTCCATCTTGACGCATTCCTTCATCTGTTCCACTAGTTGTTCCTATTGTAGCACCATCACCAGAACCATACGCATCTTGCCTTATTTGTGCAATGTGATAGTGTCCTTGGAATTGGTCATTTAATACAGTACCAATATTATCAGTTGTACCGCTTCGAGCATAATTTTTTAACAATGGTAAAATAACCGTGTCATTATCAACTTTAACGTAAGATGCACACATTCCATAGCTTGAAACTTGACTGTCGTAAGTTGTTTCATCTGTAAATACAAGATAATTTGTATCAACTAACTGTTCGAAAAAATCAGGATATCTAGCTCGAGTAATCGTATTTTTATACCATACAGGCTCATATCCATCAGGAACTTTTTTATTTGCCGGTACACTTAACCGAGAACCAAGAGGAGCCGGAGCACAACACTCAGCATAATATTTGGAAAGGTTTGCTTGTTCGGTTGCCAACGCAATTTGATTTGCTCCTTCGGTTTTAATGTTATTGACCTGCGTTGTTCCGGTTGAGTTAATGGCGCTGATTTGCGATGTGGCAGTTGAGGTAATAGAACTTATTTGCGATGTTGCTGTTGAATTAATGTTGTTAACCTGTGTTGTTCCGGTATTTTTTATTGTAGATATTTGAGCAGAACCTTCCGTTTGAATATTGGCAATAGAGGTATCAGTAGCCGTTGAAATACTATTAAAAACATCAACTGCTTGATTTTTAATAACCAAAGTATCAGCTTTTAACTGGGCTGTTTCGTTTTTTATTGTGTTTGTTTCTGTTTTTAATTGATTGGTTGCATTTTTAGCAACAATGGTTTCATCTCTTGCAGTCTCTGCTTCGGTAACTACATCAGATACACCACCGGTTATAGCTTCCCGAATATCTTTTAATTGTTTTGCAACAGTTGGAATATTTCCATTTTCAGTAGGCACTGTTGTTGCATTATCTCCATGAATAATCAAATGCCATTTAGATCCGTCTGTTTCAGCCTGAGAAACAACGGCTTGTAATCTTTCTTCCAT
>JAFTNB010000111.1 GCA_017452115.1 Alphaproteobacteria bacterium | reverse complement strand
TATGTGATGAAATATGATAAATATTAATAGTTATTTAATACATTGATAAAAAATATGGTTTTGTTACCCTACTCTGATATGAAAAAAAATAAGTTTCTACTTAGTGTAGAAACTTATTTTTGAGATACATTAATGTTTACGATGCAATTTGCCCCATTTGAGTTCATAAACCAGATTATCTTCTGCATTGCCGTTTTGGCTAAGATATGCTTGAGAGTTTGTTCCGAGTTTGTTTTGCGTAATTAGACGACGAATTGCACAGTGGTCATCTGATTGCACAATCAGGCACATAACATTGTCCCACTCTTTTAAAAATTCTTCTTCATTAAAAACTAACCCTTGAGGAGAATTTTTTTTGAAACAACCTCGACTATGAAGAATATAGTCGATTGTTTCGTTAAGAACACCCGTACCCAGCGCAATAATTTGCTCCCAACATCCGTAATGAACAATTTGATAACAAGACAGATAATAACGAATTTCATTAAGCTTGTTACGTTTGATAAATGCATCTAACGCATCTGGTTCAAAGTAATGCTCTGTAATGTAAGCCATAATTTCTTGGTGATTTCCTCGTTTAATTAGGGCTAATTCTTCATCGGTTGAAAGGTACTTACATGTTTTAACATGTGTCATGATAGCTTGATGACGACCATTTTTGATTAAATCTAAAAATTCCATAAATAATATAATTTAAATTAATTACTAATATGTTTATTGGGTGGCATTTTAACATTGTTATATTGATTGTCAATTATTTTATGTTTATTAATTTTGCCAGAAATTTTTTGTAAATATGGCTAATACGGTTAATACATCCAGTCGTCCCAGCAACATAGCAAAGGAAAGAATATATTTACAGTAAGCATTGAAGTCGGCATAATTTCCGTTGGGACCTGTAGAGTGACTGATAGATGGACCGCTATTGGTAAAACAGGCAATGACAGAGCCAAATGCAGTATTGAAATCTACTCCGCTGATGGCAATTAATATACTCAAAGCTACAAAACAGAAAAAATAAGCGATAAAAAATGTGAATACAGAATTGACTACACGGTTGTCGCTAGTTAGACGTCCAATTTTAATAGGAACAACACGATTAGGTTCAATAGTTGTAATTAGAGAACGTTTTAGGTAAGCCCAGATTACTTGCCAACGAAATATTTTAATAGAACCGGCTGTTGAACCGGTGCAGCCTCCGGTTAAGGCGAAAATTATAAAGATAGTTATGGCAAAAGAACCCCAATTTAAATAATCGGTGGAACTAAAACCAGTACTGGTTGTAAGGGATATAACATTAAATGAGGCAAATCTTAAGGCATTGGGTAGGTTATATGTGCCTTGGTAAGTGAGCCATAAAGTTGTAGCTACAACATAAATAAACAAAATTTTTAGGAAAAATTTTACTTGTTCAAGACGTAGAGAGTTGGCTCCTTTGTTTATAATCAAGCTGTGATATAACATTAGTGGTAATGCTCCGATTATCATAAAAATAATAATCAGTGTTTCAATTAAGGCGCTGTTATAATAACCAATTGAAGCATTTTTCGTAGACATGCCTCCTGTAGCTATGGTAGCTATTCCATGGCAAATAGCATCAAACAGATTCATTCCGGCAAAGTATAAGCATATGATACAAAGAAAGGTAAGGCTAAGATATATAAAAATAATTCTTTTGGCAATATAGCTGATTTTAGGCATTAATTTATCATTAAAATCAGAATTTTCTCGTTGGAATATTTGCATACCACCAATTCCTAAAAATGGCAGCATTGCAATTGCAAAAATTACAATCCCTACTCCACCCAGACCATTTAAGATAGCACGCCAGAGTAAAATAGAACGGGGTGTGGTGTCTAAATCTGTGATAATGGTTGCTCCGGTGGTGCTAATACCGGAAGCGGCTTCAAAGATAGCGTTATCCCAGCCTTTAATTTCTCCTGAAAAAATAAATGGAATTGCAGCAATCAAAGATACAGAAAACCAGCTTATTACGGTTAATAAATATCCTTGTTGTATACTAACTTTATGAATCTTTGTTTTGTTACCCAAATATAATGACATTCCAATAAATAAAGCTACTATAGCTGAAGATAAAAATGGTGACCAGTTTTGATGGGTGTCATAAATATCTAAAATAGCAGGAAATAGCATTGCTATTCCAAGTATGCTGATAAAGTATCCGCTTATCATTAATACCGGTTGCCACATATATTATTTTTCCTTATAGAGGTTGTAAAGATACGTTTTTAGAGTATCCGCTGTTTACCATTGCATGGTTCAAACTCGTATCTCCTACATAACAAATAGCAGTTGCTACTCCTTGGCGTGTATATGCAGGAGCAATACAATGCACTGGTTCATTGCCAATAAGGTCTTCTAAGAATTGTTTTCCGAGAGTACCTTCACGACTGGTAGGATTAACATATATACCATAAAGAAAAATACTATTCCCTCCAATATTAATTTCGTTGGCATTAATAACATAGGCGCTGCCGCTAAATTCTTGAGGAGTGGACAGATGGATTAAGTCCGGTTCTATTTGGATAGTACGAGGAGCTGGTAATGGTTGTGGTTTAGGTTCTTCGTATACTTCTATTTTTTCCGGTTCCGGAGTAATAGTTTTTTCTGGGCTTGCTTGTTCTGGAGCTGTTATTGGAGATGGTTGAGGATGTTTTTGTTCTTGTTCTGCCATGACATCTACACGGATTGCAACTTCTTGGTTTGTTGCTTTTTCAAACATTTGTCGTCTTACTATTTGAGGTTCATTAGTGTCGACAATTTGTTCTTTTGTGCTATTTTGCTTACTGACAATAGAAAAGTCGGGAATGGAAATTTTTTTCCCTGTTTCTTCAATAAAAGCCATACTTTTTTCTCCTATAGGAGAGAATATTGCTTTGATTTTATTCCAGTACCATATATGTACTTCGGTAGGACGAGCACCGATTAAGGTAGGAATAAAGTAGCCTAAAAGCAAAATAGGCACGGTTATAAATGGATGGCGAAATGGCCAAAGTAATAGTTTAAGAATGAAATTTGCTATTCTGATGAAAATATTACTTTTTATTGTATTATTGTTTTTTTGATGATTTTGATATTTTTTCATATTGTATCTTTCTTTTTTTATATCCTTTTGTTGACAATTATAGTTTTTTGAATTAAAAGTTGGTAAAAATATTTATTTTTATAGACAGTTATTTTTTTGAAATTGTGTTTTTTTAGTAATACTTTGATTGTAAAATTAGGGTAATATAGTAAATCCTCTAGAGAAGTTTTGGTTGTGAAATTAGAACTTCTTATTTTGAAAGAAATCATAGTTATTATAAAAATATATGGTAATTTGATTAGATGGTTACTCCAGTTGTGAAATTGTGGCAGCCATATCAGCAAATGTTTATAATAGAGAAAGCCAAAGTTGTGAAGCTTTGGCTTTTGTTTTTATATATTACCTTGGCGATATGTACCGTATTTTAGAAAATCAGGTAATGTTTGCAAATTGGATGCTCCGGCAGCAGCCCGATGTCCTCCTCCGCCAAAAGAAGCTGCAATTTTAGAAACATCTATATCCGGTTTTGCGGTGTAAAAGGTTAGATTCCATGCATTTTTGCTGTTTTTGTAAAAATTCACCATAACATCATAATCGGATAAATTCTCTAAAGAATCAAAAAATTCCGAATAGCCTTGAGCCATATTAGCACAAATACATTTATATCCAGAAATTTTACTTTCAAAACTCATAGAGCGAAAAAGACGATAGTTGCGAATCTGTATCCAAGATAAAATGGCCCGTCCTTTTTCTATAGTTTCTTCAATATTGATTTCATTATTGATTAATTTTTGCCAGATTTCATCCGTAGGACGATTTATTCCTAAAGATTGTATAGCGTATTCGAATGGACGAACTCTCTCATCTCTTAAATCAAAAATATCATTTAAACCTAATAGTTTAAGTCCAAGGGGAATTTCTTTATTGGAGTAAAAGTATTCCCAAGTTAAGATAAGGGCAGCTGTTCCGGAACGACGTAATCCTTTAATTTCAGGATATTGCTCTCTTTTTATTATTTCGTTATATTCATTAATAACTGAAATATGATGATCTATCCATGTAAAATCTTTGCTTTTAGAGAGTTCAAACATAAAATCGAGCGGCAAAGCAAAATCACATACAATAATTTTATCATGTTTGCGAATTTCGTCATAAGGAATTGCCATATCGTGATTAAGTCCTAAAAATTCTGCATCAGGATATACGTTATGGACAATTCCGGCAGAGCCTTTACCATCATGGTCGGCGATATGGTAGATACATAACATTGGTTTAATCCTTTCTCTTGGTTAAAATTCAAAACATAAATTATCATATGCCGGCTGAATGTAATCCGGAGTAATACTGTTTAGGTAGTCGTAATCACATTCGTTGGTCATGTGATTGAGTAATACATGTTCCGGTTGAATACGGTCTATGGTATTCATTACCTCGATTAGCGATGCGTGTTGACGTTCTCCGTTTATGGTGGTGAGCGGAATAGTTAGTAGTTTAGGTTGTTTTATTATTTGTTTGTATGAGCTCATAGCCAAAGCTTTGAAATCTGCTATATGTACATATTCTCCGTCATTAAAAACATAACCTAAAGTTTCAGGGCAATGATTTTTTAATTTAATCGGAGTAATTTTTACTCCTTTAATATAAAAAGGTCGGTTTGCTTTGACAATATTGGGAATTAAACTTGGTCTTTGCATAACATTATTGGTATGTTTAGGAGAAGCAATTAAATATTCAAAACGTTGTTTTATGCAATCAATAGTATTTTTTCCAGCATAAAAATTAAGACTTTTGCTATTGATACGATTGATTTCGCGCAAATCGTCAATACCATGTAGATGGTCGGCATGTGAATGAGTATATAAAACTCCATCTAAAAAACGAATATTTTGGGCAAGTAGTTGGGTACGCAAATCTGGTCCTGTATCTATCAGTAATTTAATTCCGTTATATTCAAGATATGCAGCACTGCGCAGACGAATATTTTTAGGATTATCAGGATTGCAAGCATTCCAGCCATTGCCAAGAGCCGGCACTCCCATGGCGGCACCGGAACCAAGTATTATTAAGCGATTCATTTGTAGTCATATCTCCCTTTATCACTAGCTTTGCGAAATAAATTGTGAAAGTTATCAGAGGTGATTTGTGCAAGTTTTTCAAAAGAAACTTCTTTTAATTGAGCTAATCTTTCAGCGGTATAACGTACAAATGCCGGTTCATTGCGTCGTCCGCGCATAGGTATTGGGGCTAAGAAAGGAGCATCGGTTTCGACTAATAATTTTTCCAGCGGTATATCTTTAAATATATCTCGTAAATCACCAGATTTGTTAAAAGTTATGATACCAGAAGCGGAAATGTAAAATCCGATAGATAGAGCAAATTCAGCGAGCTTGTGAGAACCGCTAAAACAATGAATTTCTCCGCTAAAGGGAGATCTTTTGTAATATTCTTCAAGAATAGCAATAGTATCATCATCAGCATCTCGAGTATGGATAATCAGGGGCAATCCAGTTTCTTGGGCTGCGATGATTTGTTCAATAAAAATTTTTTTCTGTAAATCTCGTGGGGAGTTATCATAGTAATAATCTAATCCGCATTCGCCTATCGCTACTACTTTGGGATGTTGTGATTTTTCAATAAAATCAGCAGCTTTAATATTGGTATATTCTTCGGCATTATGCGGATGAACACCTACGGCAGTATATATAAAAGGATATGCTTCGGATAGTTGTAGTTGTTTGTCTAATTCATTAATATTATTTCCGGCATTCAGCATGGCGGTTATTCCATTTTCTTTAGCGCGTGATAATATATCTTCTAAATCTTCCTCAAAGTCATTAAAATCAAGATGACAGTGGCTGTCTATTAACATGTTATATCCTTTTACATAAATTATTGATAATGGTAATTAATGCTTGTTTTTTATCCAAATTTAATCCGGCGGTTTCGTTGAAAATGCGAATGGTATCTTCCCAACTTTGGGTAATATTTTCAATATTAGCATTTTCTTGTGCCAGTTGGCGGATTAATTTTAAAATTAAATTTTTAGAAAGTTCAAAGCTATCTTCATCAATGGTTGCTTGGTCACAAAAAGCAAAAAGTTCACTTAATTTAAAATTAGTTCCGGCTATAATTATTTTTTTTAATCTTTCATATTGATTAAGAGCGTCATTATCGATGTAATTCAAGGCTTTACCAATACTTCCGGAACTGATTGAGGTTAATCCTTTGATAGCATCTTCTGATAATTCCGGTCGGTACCTGCGTAGTAAACTAGATAAAATGCTGTCATTAAGCGGTTTTAACATTAGTTTAGCGCAGCGTGATTTTATGGTCGGAAGTAAGCGATTCGGATTGTGTGAGATGAGTAACATTAAGGTTTTATGAGGCGGTTCTTCTAGAATTTTGAGGATTGCATTGGCGCTGGATATATTCATATCGTCGATACTGTCAACAATTACTATTCTCCAACCGTCTTGAGAAGAACGTTTAGAAAGAAATTCGTTAATTGTTCTAACGTCATCTACTCTAATGTATGCTGAACGTTTTAAGTTTTGCATTTCTTCTGACGAAAGTTGAGTTCCTTCTTTAATAGATTTCATAAGTTTGCGTCTATCCGTATCGGTATAGTCGCGTTCTATAATTTTTAAATCGGGATGTGAATTGTTAGAAATAAGGCGGCAAGTTTGATTATCCGGTGCTATATTAAAATTAGTATATGTGTTTCTTTTATTGCTATCGGCACTTAATAAAAAACGAGCAAATCTATATGCTAATGTTGCTTTTCCGATGCCTTCAATACCGGAAAAAAGCCATGAATTATGGAGAGAATTATTTTTCCATGCATTAAGCAGAAATTGTTCTGCTTCTTCATGCCCAAGGAGATAGAAATTATCTTTAGGGTAAATATGTTTTGAATCTTCGGGCATTAGCTGAGCTTATACCTTTCTTTTACGACATTAATGATTTCTTGATGTAGGCTTTCTATTGATTGGTTAGCATTTAGAAGCACAAAGCGTTTCGGCTCTAATTCAGCCATTTCTAGATATCCTGTTCGCATGCTATTATGAAATTCTAATTCCCTACTTTCAAAACGAGTTTCTTTGATTTCCATATTTTCAGCTTTTTTTAAGGAGCGTGCCAATCCTATTTGGGGATCTATATCCAGTAAAATAGTCAAATCCGGTTTGAAGTTTCCAACAGTTATAGCATAAAGGTGTTGTAATACATCTTTTGCCACACGTTTATTGTATCCGTAATATTGGTATGCCATTGTTGAATCTGCAAAACGGTCAGATAATACCCATGTTCCGTTATTTAGTGCCGGCCATATTTTATCGGTTAGGTGTATTCTTCTATCTGCATAATATAGCAAAGCTTCGGCAATCGGATCAAACTTGTCTTTGTCGCCACATACTAATAATTTTCGTAATTCTTGTCCAACTGCAGTTCCTCCCGGTTCTTTAGTTGTAATATTATTGATATTTTGGGTATTCAAATAGTTTGCTAATAAACTAAGCTGTGTGGATTTGCCAGTCCCTTCTCCACCTTCAAAAGTTATGAAAATTCCTTGTTTGATTGACATGTTATTGATTTCCTAAAAGTAAATATTGGAGATTGGATTTTATACGTCCAAAGAATCCTAATTTTTTGACATCTCTATCAGCAATAAGCGGAATTTCTAAATCTTGTTGCCCCGGTATATCTATTTTTACTATTCCTAATTGATCACCTTTTTTTATGGGCGCTGTTACCGGTTTATCATAAACTGCAGTCATTTTGATTTTACTAATGCTGCTTTTTTTGAGGGTACGACGTATGTTCTTTTCTATTATTAAATTTATGTTTTCTTCGCTACCTTGACATACAGGAATTGTTTCAATAACCTTTACTTTTTTGAGCATGTTGTAATTAGAAAATTCGCGGAACCCCCAAGTCATAAGTTTTTCGGCTTCTTCGGAGCGTTCTTTGTTACTTTTTAAACCAGCCATAACGCTAATAAGGCGTCGATTGTCTTTTTTGGCAGAAGCAACTAGGCAAAATCCAGCTTCTTCGGTATGACCAGTTTTGAGGCCATCGGCATGCTGCATACTATATAACAAAGGATTTCGATTTCCTTGTTTGATATTGTTATGAGTAAAGGTATGTTCAGAGAATATATGATAATATTCGGGGAACTTATAGATAATAGCTCGTGCCAGTTTAGCTAAATCTTCAACGGACATGAGTTGGTCAGGATGAGGCCAACCGGTAGCATTAGCAAAGGAACTGTGTTTTAATCCCATTTGGCGAGCTTTCTTTTGCATCTCTGTGGCAAAATCTTCTTCACTTCCGGAAAGATTTTCTGCTGCAACAATACAAGCATCATTTCCTGATTGAATAATAATTCCTTGAATGATATCGCGGACTGTAACTTTTTCGCCAATTTTAAGAAACATAGTCGAACTTCCACTGGCTGCGCCACCTTTGCGCCAAGCATTTTCACTAACGGTAAAAGTATCATCAAGTGATAATGAACCGTCTTTGAGTTTTTCAAAAATCATGTAGACGGTCATTAATTTACTCATAGATGCCGGAGGAATCATTTTTTGATGATCTTTTGTATATATGTATTGTCCGGTTTCAAAATCCATGATGATGACATTTTTGGCAGGTGTTTCAATTGCTGCTGCTGTATGAATTGTAGCGACAAATATTGCTGAAACAACTAAAGTAGAGAGATATAATTTATTTTTGAATAACATATTTTCCTCGGTTATTTTTTTAATCTTTAATTATGGCGGCTCCTGAAACTCCAAAGTTCTCAATTTGAGCTAAAATATTTCGGGCTTCAGTTTCATTGGTATAAGGCCCAATGCGTACACGATAAAAACGATTTCCAGCTATATCTGCTGGTGAAGTACTGATGTTGCCAAAATGATTGAGCTTTTCAGTTAGATTATCGGCAACATTTTTACTGGTAAAAGCACCGGCTTGTACAAAGTATTCTCCGGATTGAGTGTTAGAATTATGAAATGTTTGTTTTTTTATGGGCTGATTTTTAGAACAATCTAAAGCCATTTTGGTTTCTCTTTTGTTAAGAATTGCTTGTTTTAGTTCCCTACTCTCTTCTTCCATAATTTCTACACGCACTTTAGTAATGCCTTTATTTTGGAATCCAAGGAGTTGTGCTCCTTTTTTGGAAATATCAATAATTCTATTTTTAGCAAAAGGACCTCTATCATTTACTCGCAAAATTAAAGAGCGTCCATTTTCTAGGTTTGTTACTTTGACAATTGAGGGTAATGGTAACGTGCGGTGTGCCGCAGTTAGGGTATTCATGTTATATATTTCACCATTAGCAGTATATTTAGCGTGAAAATCTTCGCCATACCATGAAGCCATCCCTACTTCTTTGTAGTCATAGTTCTCTTCAGGATAATACCATTGTCCTCTTATTTTATAGGGTTTACCTACTTTATAAGAGCTACCTTTAGCGCTGAAAATGTTTCGTTGAGAATAATCACCAAGGTTAAGTCTATCTGATGCACAACCGGAAATTGCAAAAATTACGGCAATCAGTGCAAAATTAAGCCTGTGGCGTATATTGAAATTCATGAATAGTTCCTATTAGTTATTATTTTATTTTAGTTTATATTGTTTTTCCGATTTCGTAAAGGATGATGTTTGACCTTGTGCAATTTTCTGTCCGGAACAGGAACTGCAAAGCCAATTTCCGGATTGTAGTTGTTGATTTTTTGCAATAATCGGTAATCGGGATAACCGTCTGCCGGTAGTTTTGCCATATTTTGAACTTTTTTAATTTCTTCTCTTGTTTGCTGTCCTAATTTGCCGTCTTCACTAATATGAGAACCGATAATTTTGTTTATAAAAGCTTGAATTTTAGTAACATCTGCTGTTTTTAATCTTGTTGCAGGAGAATTTTCTACCGGTTTCCATTCTTTTCCTGTTTTAATGTAGTCTGCAAGCAGACCGATAGCTAAAGCATAATTTTCTGATCGATTCCACTTCATAATAATATTAAAATTGTTCAATGTTAAGTAGGCTCGTCCTTTGCGTCCTTCCGGTAATAGTATGGAAGCTTGCCATTCTTCTTTTAAGGGAAGCTTTTTGTTATTGAGTGTTCTAATTCCGAGTTGGTGCCATTCTTTGACGGTTTTAAGATGTTTTCTACCACTATTGGAAAAATCAAAATTCCATGGTAGGCTTACTTCTATTCCCCATGGTTGTTCATGCTTCCAACCTATTGCATTAAGATAAGCTGCTGCTGAAGCGGCCGCATCCTCGAATGAATGCCAGATGTCAATCTTGTTATCTCCGTTGTAATCTACGGCATAAGCATTAAATGTTGAAGGCATGAATTGAAAATGTCCCATAGCTCCGGCCCAAGAACCAACCATCCGTTCTGGTACAATATCGGTTTGGTCAATAATTTTAAGAGCTTGGTATAGCTGTTCTTTGAAAAATTTAGAGCGCCGTTTATCATAGCTTAATTGGGTGAGAGAACCTATAACTAAAAAATTTCCATAATTGCTTCCAAAATTAGTTTCTGCTCCCCAGAATGCAACGAGATATTCAGGAGGAATACCATATGTTTTTTCTATTTGTGAAAATAATGGATATAATTTTTGGTAGTGTTCACGTCCTTTTTTTATGCGTATGGGGTGTACAATGCGGTTTAAATATTCAGGAGAGGTTAAAACAAATTCGGCCTGTTTTCTATCAATTTTAACTACTTCGGGTGTGGGGTGATAGTAATCTGTTTTATAGTAGGCTTTGTCTATAGTTGATTGGGAAATTCCTCGATTTATCATTTCGGTTTTTAAGTTATCCAGCCAAAGAGAATATTCTTTATGAGCCGGATTTTGCACAATTGCAGCAGTTGCTGTCGTTGTACAGCCGGAAAGCAGAAGGGAAAAAGTCAACGCAACAAGTGTTATTTTCATAGTGAATACCTTTATATTATAGTTATAGGATAGTTATGAATGGTAAATAAATTCATAAAAATTATTTTTTTTCACAATTATATAAAAATAATTCTTGACCTTTAGATTTGTTTTGAGTAAAAGGTATGACATAAATTGTGTGTCTTTTGTGGAGAGATGGCAGAGTGGTTTAATGCAGCGGTCTTGAAAACCGTCGAGGGTGCGAGCCCTCCCAGAGTTCGAATCTCTGTCTCTCCGCCAATGTTTTAGCTCGTTGAAATAACGAGCTTTTTTTATTAGCAAATGCTGATAAAAATAAGTTTTGTGGTAAAGCTTTTATGTTGCTTATTAATAAACTTTGAGATAACATAGTATTTGGATAACGAAACAAAGGCTTTCAAAATCTCATGAAAGCCTTTGTTTCGTTATGGTAGGCGCGTGGGGAGCTACTTGCTTCGCGGCGTTCACAGCGCTCATCGGCTTTGCCGACCGCAATACTTCCGTCTTGCTTTCGCTTGTAGTCGAACCCCTTTCTCTGGGGTTCAAACCCAACTTACCTAACCACTAAAAAAGCCAGCATATAGCTGGCTTTTCTAATGGTAGGCGCGTGGGGGTTCGAACCCCAGACCCACTGATTAAGAGTCAGTTGCTCTACCGACTGAGCTACGCACCCACATGTTTGGGTAACATGCGCACTATAATCTATCAAATTTAGAAATGCAATAGGATTTTTAATTTTTTTTGTTTTTTTTGATTATGTTTTTGATATGGGCAAATAAAATGAGAAACAAGTTCCCCTGCCCTCGATACTTTTGACT
>JAFTNB010000110.1 GCA_017452115.1 Alphaproteobacteria bacterium | reverse complement strand
CTGATTACAAATCAGTAGCTCTACCAACTGAGCTATGTCGACTTCGTTTCGATAGAACTTATATAATAATGAACTTTCAATGTCAATAGAAATTTATTTATTTTTGTGTAAAATTTTATTAAAATAGAAAAGGCTCAAAATAACACTGATTTTAAGCCTTTTCACATTATAATAATTTAGGTTAAATTTACAATGCCTCTGGAAAATGCATATATTGCCCAAACAGAAATTAATATTAATAATCCTGCTATAACTAATTCGCCTCGTCCGAAAGCATGTTCATTAGGTACGGATTGTTTACGCGCCCAAATATATATAGGAATACCTACTGCCATAAATATTACTGCCATTAGCAAATATTTTAGACCGGCGGCATAAATCAACCATAATGCATATCCTGAACCGATAATACCAGATATTAATGCTGCCGAACGCTTAATATATATGCCGTTGGGATATTCTCCGTCTTCGCATATTTTCCATAAATACGCACAACTGGCGAAATATGCCGGCAACACCATTACACTGGTGATGCTAAGCATTGTATTCCATGCATTATTAGAGAAATATACCAACAAAATAAACAGCTGCATCATAATACTGGTAATCCATAGCGATACGGACGGAGCTCCATGAGAATTTTCAATCGCAAATTCTTTGGGAAAAGTTCCGTCACTTGCAGCAGCTTGTGGAATTTGCGCTGTAATCATTGTCCATGCCAACCAACTGGTTAATACGGAAATAACTAAACCGATATTCATTAACCAAGCTCCCCATGGTCCGACAATTTTTTCCAAAATACCGGCTGTTGACGGAGGTGCAATTGCCGCAATTTCTGCTTGTGTCATATATCCATAAGGCAATACGGACAACAGAACATAAATTATCAAACATCCCATATAGCCAAGGAATGTAGCTCGTCCGACTGTTTTTTGATTTTTTGCATGTTTAGATAATACTACAGCCCCCTCAATACCGATAAATGACCATAAGGTTACCAACATTGTACTTTTGATTTGCGTGCTTAACCCGCCCAGACTTTTTGTTTCTTCACCCCAGAAATTAAAATCGAATTTATCAAAATGAAAAACAAACAAGACAATCAAGGCAAATAACACTAATGGTACAATTTTGGCAATAGTACCAATTGTGTTAATTAAGGTTGCCTGCTTAAATCCACGCAATACCAAGAAGTTAAATCCCCAAATCAAGATTGAACCTCCGATAATTGAGAGCAGATTGTTTCCGCCGGCAAAATATGGTGGAAAGAAATAGTTTAAGGCATCCATCGTAATAACTGCATATCCAACGTTTCCGCAAATTTGACATAACCAATACGACCACCCGATAGTAAAACCTACATAAGGACCAAATCCTTCTCGACTATACATATAAATACCGGATGTCAAATCAGGTTTTGCAGAAGATAAAATACGGAAAGTATTGGCAATAAAATATACTCCAAAACCGGTAATTGCCCAAGATAACAGCACAGCTCCGACAGAAGCTCCAGAGGCCATATTTTGCGGTAAGGAATAAATGCCTCCACCAATCATTGAGCTGACAACAATTGCTGCCAACGCCAAAACACCAAGTCCTCCGCTATGCGGAGGAGGTGTCGGATTTTTCTTATTTCCAATCATAGTCAAATCCTTTTGATGATATTTACGATACAATCACCGGAGCGGCATGTTCAAAATTCAAAAATCCAAGACAAGTCAAACAATATCCGAATTGTTGAGTTATATTTATATAATTGTGAAATAGCTGAAATTCAGAATGTTTTTGTACACCGCGTATTTCTAATTCATGATTAAGCGATTTATTGAGCCACATTTCACAGTGTGCTTTTGCAATATCATCATCAATATATGTGTCAAAATATTCCACATATTCAGCTGCCCAACCGCCAATAAGTTCACCTTTATCATTTTTACCCCAGCAAATACCGACACCGGTAGCAATTGCTTTGTGTTCATCACGGTTAGCTCCGTTTCCGGCCATAATAACTTCTAATACAGCACCATGCTTAAATTGTCCGACTACTTTATCTACAGGAACAATATTTCCATATAATTCTTTAGGTAATACAGATGTATAAGGAACAACATTAAAGTTTTCTATTTTAGCTTCCAAAAGAGCAGAGTCATAACAAAAAGTTTCAAAAGGTTGGGGGGGAATACCTACGTCAGATTGTCCTGCGCCACCGGTTTGAAAAGCAAGAGTAGGATAACGAACACCTTCAGTCATAATTTTCTCCTTATTATAATTTATTATAAATTGCGTTAATAGAGTTAATCTTTGAAGTTATCATTTCAAGGTTGGTAGCATTAATTGTATTAATCTTATTATTTATACAAATCTTTTCATATGATTTTCATTAAGTATTTAAATTTATGGAAATATGTAGTATAGTTCTAATTAGAGGAAATTTATATAATTGGAGCTATTAGATGAGGAACGACAGGTTAATTCGAAGATGCCTTGAATTTTTTGCTGTGTAAAAAATAGGCATGACTCCTACCTTATTGTCATACTCGGGTAAATTTTCTTCTTCGTCATACTTGTGCTCTTTTTTAATGTCATACTCGTGCTTGACACGAGTATCCATGGATCCTCGGAACAAGTCCGAGGATGACGAGAGAGAGTGTGTGTCCGAGAATGACTTTACATCGAAGTCATTG
>JAFTNB010000109.1 GCA_017452115.1 Alphaproteobacteria bacterium | reverse complement strand
TAGGGATTAGGGGTATGCGGACTTTTTTTACATATATAGCAATGGTAATTTTGGTGATATTGTTATACAAATTCAATATCTTTGCCGTATTTGCCCACAAAAGCGCTTTGTTCTTTGCAATTTTATTAGTAATTGGCGTCTTTATTGCTGCTACTCGTATTCTAGGTACACCTCTAACCAGAAAGGATAATGACGATGAAAACCATAAGTAAATTTATTATCCTTTTGATTTGCTGTATGTTTTTTACTAACACTGCCGATGCTTATTGGTTATGGAATACAGGCGGATACAATGAAGAATCGTGTAATACAGAGGGGCAATGCCAAGAAGGTTGGAATCAAAGTATTATAGATGGCGGCAGTGAGAATATTTGTTTATGCTGGAAATGTGATGAAGGTTCAGCATGTGAAGCGGAAAAAGGCATAATGAAAGGCTGCACTCCATTACAAGTAAAATTAAAAGAAGCCAAAGACTGTTTATTTTGTCCTTTATTTAGTGCTCTATATGACGCCGTCAGAACGATGGCAACAGAAGCTTTTAATGTAACGAAAGATCCCATCCGTAATGTTATATTATACGGATTTGCAATTTATATTGCTTTTGGAGTATTAAAATTAGTTAGTTCTATAACCAAACAAGATGCCCCTAAATATATTAGTGGATTGTTAGTTGATACATGTAAATTTTTGGTTGCATTCTTATTATTGAAAAATGCAGATACAATATACTATTATCTGATAAATCCGCTGTTATCTACATCATTAGATTTTGGCGGTTCGATGTTATTTTCAGCCGGAGATACAATAAACGCTTGTAAAACAAGTTCTGCTTTATCAAGTTCATCAGGCGTGATATTACCTGACTCATTATATAATTCTCTGGATTGTTTTATTAGAGGAGTGCAGTCGGAAATTGCATTCGCACAAGCTGCCGGTTCAACAATTATGTGTGTGGGAATGAATGAAGCCTCAGGTGCATTCGGTATTTGGGACTTTAGTATGGTATTTTCCGGATTAGCTATTTATCTTTGTGCACTACTATTAAGTTTGGCATTTGGTTTTTATCTGATAGATTCAGTAGTCATGTTAGGAATCCTTGGAGCACTAATGACATTTTTCATTGCATGTTGGCCATTTAAGATATCAAGCGGATATACCGGCAAAGGCTTTAATATGTTTATGAATGTGTTTTTTACATTTATCTTTATGGGGATAGTGGTAAGCATTAATACCCAATTGATTAATGCAGCATTGGTTGCCGGAGGATTAGAAAGTTTGGAAGCATTGCTAACTGAAAATAATATTAAGGATACTAAACAAATTTTAGATATTACCGGTGCCGGTTTTTTAATTATATTATGTTGCTGTTTCTTTGGATTCAAATTTACGGCAAAATCAGCTTCTTTGGCTAGTAGCATGGCTGGTGGCGGCGGTATTGATATTGGAGCTAAACTGGGTACATTATTAACCAGTGGTGCCGTTAATAGTGCTAAAAGAGTTGGTCAAAGCGCCGTTATGCCAACCGTTAACAAAGCATGGCAAGGGGTTAAAGATGCCGGCAATAAGGCTCTTGAAGTTACCGGAGATGCTCTATATCATCCGATGAAAAGTGCAAGAAAACTTGGCGGCGTAGTAACAAAACGTTTTGGACAAGCACAAAAAGCTGTTGGCGCGGCTCAAGGAATCGTCGGAAATCTTAAAGGCGATGCTGATATGATAAAGAAAGGGGAAAAGCTTTATAATAAAGGTAAAGCCAATCAAACCCAAGGACAGGCAAGAATCGATATTGAAAATGCAGCATTACACCCAGAAAAACAGAAAGATACCAATTATGAGAACTTTAATGGAAACAATTCCGGAAGTTCTGAAAATAATGAAGATATCACGCCAATTCCTACTAATAATAACGGAAACAATGAACGAATCCAACAATTAGAACAAGAAAAGGCTGAGCTAATTCAAGAGTTGGAAAAAGCAATAGCTGACGGAAATATAACTACTGAACAAAAAGCTGAACTTGAAAGAAAATTGCAAGATAAACAACAAGAATTAGAAAATGAAAAACAAAAAATGGAACAGCAAATTCAAGCGGCTCAACAACCTGCTATAGGCAGTGGTGGTTATCAATCAACATACACCGAAGCTCAAAATAAATACGATGAAAATTATCAAAATATACAGCCGAAAACCATTGAAGAATGCGAAAAATTAATGGAACAAGCTAAACGAGATTACCAACAAAATATAGATAATTATAAAAATGAAATGAATGCTTCCATAAATGCCGTAAATGAAAATCTGAAAGCCCAATTAGAAATGCAAACAGCTAAAAATAAGATGGATACAGCAACTAATCCTACTGATTATAACAATGCCCATATGCAATATATAGAAGCAAGTAAAAAATTTAATACAACGTTGAACCAATCTCATGATTCTGCTGAAATTGCTAAAAAGTATCATACTTCCGCATATGCTAGTGCAATGGTATATGGTAAATATCAATATGCAGAAGAACAAATGAAGAAAGGAGCTAATATAGATTGGACGGCAGCACATAAAATAGGAAAAGAAGAATCTGCCAATATAATGCATAATATTGAAAATGCCGGACCAAGGAACGGATAAAGGCTAAGGAACTATAACAATGTGGACTAAGGCAAACATATGGAAAATATTGAGGATGCTGGTAGTGTTACTACCGCTAATGTTTGCCCTGACTTCTTGTTCTAATGAGGGAGCGAATCAATCAGACAAAGCGCCAGAAACATTAGCTGAAGAACATAGTGCATGTTGGCAAGCAAGTATATTAACCTCAATTTATGAGGCAATGGGTTCCATGTCTATGGGACTTTATAAGGACATTACCCAAGGTGCATTGGCGGTAGAAATGGTCGGATTTGCTTTATGGTTTTGTATCCGCTTGATGAAATTTGTGGGGGCAATAACTCCGGAAAATGCCGGCGAAGTATGGAATGAGGTGTTTAAAAAGCTATTTTTATGTTTGTTTTGCGGAATTTTAGCATCATCAACATCAGGTTGTTTGTGGGTACTTAATACGATTATATTTCCTATATATAATGCATTTCTCGATTTTGCGGCACAAATTGTTTATATGGCCGGCAATGAACAAAAATGGAAGGAAGTAACTGTATTGGAATGGACTGCCCGAGTAGAAAAAACTCCTCTTTGTCAAGCTGCAGGCGGAATGGCAGAAGCAACATTATCCGGATTTCCGGAAAGTCCAATGACAATGATGAATTGCATGATTTGTATGATGAATGAACGACTTTCAATCGGCACATATATCTCTTTTCGGGTTATGAAAGTAGATGAATGGGAATATGTGATTAACGGAATTATATTGCTGGTTGTGTTTATGGTTCTAAAACTTAGTTTTGTATTTTATTTGGTTGATAATATTTTTAAGTTTGCCGTTATGATTGTGATGATGCCCATTTTAATTTTGTTTTATCCTTTTCAGAAAAAATGGGCAATATTCGGAGTAAAAACAATTTTATCCTCTGCTGCTTTTATGATGGCTATTTCAATTATGATTACGGTATGTATGAAAGCTCTACTCTCCATAATCATGGAACATCAAGAATTATTTAATCCTGATAAACCGGAAGAACATATGCGAAATAGCGGCGGTGTATTTTTAGCAATAATGCTTCTTGGTTTTTTGGTATGGTCAACCATAAAAGTGGCTAAAGAAATTACCGGTTCTATTGTAGATGCAAAAATTGATAACAGTTTCCAACAAAAATTGTTAGGAGTAAGTTTGATTGTCCTCGGTTGGATTACCGGTGGGCTCGGAGCGGCATTCGGTAAAATGAAATTAGTCCAACAAGCAAGAACAGTATATCAAAAAACAGCTTGGGCTCGTAATCTGAAAAAAACAAGAGATATATATAATAAATATAGTCATAAGCTCGATGAATGGGCTGGGAGGGTGGAAGAATGATAAAAGTTCTAAAATCCTTTATAGTGCATTTATGGAAAAATTCTCCTATTTGGTTGTTGGGAGCAACAGTATTATTGTGGTTTGTTGATTCTGCATATGCAAATGATTGCAAAACATTGGAAGAATACCAAGAAGAATATAAAGTTTGTTATGCTTGTATGACAATGAGTGTTATGATGGAAGCTTTTATGACAGCAGCTTCACAAACTTATAGTCTTTCGCAAGAAGGAGGGATTGCTTTATTATTGCTTGGCTCTCCGTTATGGATTGCATTTTTTATAATAAAGAAAATATCTTCTTTTACCAATCCGGAAGCGCCCAAAATGGTAAATGAATTTTTAGTCTTTATGTTCAAAGTATTATTTGCTTATGTGATGATTAAAGCCGGAGTGAGTGTATTGGTGGCTTATTTTGTGAATCCGATTTTAGCAGCCGGAGCGGATTTGGGCACAGCGTTTTTATCCTTTGGGTTACCGGCTCCGGATAATGTAGTTGCCAATCCTTCTTTTCATTATGAGGGACCTACAGATGTTCTTGATCCGACGGTTATGGATAAAATATTGGCTTTTACCGAAGGCGTTAGTATAAAAGTTGCAAACAGCATGGTTATCGGCAATGGTTTAATGTGCTTTGCTGCAGATGCGTATGATCTTAAAATAATTGTTATTCCCAATATATGGTTGTGGTTATGTGGAGCAGTAATTTGGGTTATAGGTTTCTTACTTACATTATTTATTTGTTATTACTTGCTTGATATAACATTCAAAATCGGATTTGCAATAATTTTACTGCCAATTGCAATAGGGTTGTGGCCATTCGGCCCAACTAAAGGACGTGTAAAAGCTTGTTTTAGTATTATTTTACGTTCGTCCGCAATATATGCTATTTTAGCAATATGTGCAACTCTTGCAACAATTCTTATTGATAAGGTTTTAAATGTTGATTTACTCTTCCAATATATTAAAGATGATAATTTAACCGGT
>JAFTNB010000108.1 GCA_017452115.1 Alphaproteobacteria bacterium | reverse complement strand
GGCATTGATGATACAGGTTTGCTTCTGCTCAAAAAAAATGAGAAAATTGAAAAAATAAGTGCCGGCGATATTTTTATTTTAAATGAAAAGGAAAAGATTTATAAATGAATGAATTAATAAATGAAGGTTTGCATTTTGCAGCCCTCGGTGGAGCCGAAAAAGTCGGTATGAATATGTATGTTTACATGGTCGATGGCCGTATAATTGTCGTTGATTGTGGATATGATTTTTTGAATGATGATTTTCCGGGGATTGAATTAGGATTTGCAGATACCACATTTTTAGAAAATAATCAGCAATATATTGATGCATTATTTATTACCCATTCCCATGAAGATCATTTCGGAGCTGTTGCCCACGTTTGGCCCAAACTTCGTTGTCCGATATATGCTGCTGATTTTACGATTGCTCATATTTTACCTCGTTTGCGTGAATATCAATTGGAAGATGAAGTTGAAATTCATTCTATAAATGATAATCCCATTGTGAAATTAGATAATTTTGAAGTTGAGTTTATTCCGTTGTTGCACTCATTACCGGAAAATTCAGCTTTAGTAATTCGTACTAAATATGGAACAGTTTTTCATGCTACCGATTGGCGTTTCGATGATGGACAAATTGATTTTATGCAAACAGATTATAAACGAATAGAAACAGTTGGCAAGGAAGGCGTGGATTTATATGTTGGCGATTCTATCATCATGTCCCACCAAAATGCTCAACCATCAGAAATGGAAATTCGCCAAAGTTTAATAGAGTTGATACCGCAGTTCCAAAATACTTTAGTCGCAACTTGTTTTTCTTCTAATATTGCTCGTATGCAAAGTTTGCTACTTGCTGCAGAGGCTGCCGGCAGAACACCGGTGGTTGCGGGAATAAGCCTGTTGCAAAATATGAATATTGCCAAAGAATGTGGTTATATGGATGAAATGCCAAAATTTATTGCGGCCGCTCAAGCAATGGACATTCCTTTGGATAAGATGTTATATATTTGCGCCGGCTCCCAAGGCAATTATCGTAGCGGACTAACTAAATTAGTGAATGGAGAAATTAAGGATATTAAACTGGGGCAGGGGGATGCGATAATTTTTTCATCTCAAATTATCCCTGGTAATGAAGAAAAAATAGAACGTATGCAAGAAAAATTACGCGATGCCGGTGTTGAAGTAATTTCAGCAGAAGAATATCTGGTACATACTTCCGGTCATGGCAGTATAGATGATATCAAAAAAATGTTCGCTATGATAAAACCTAAATATGTGATTCCTGTTCATGGTGATAAGCGAGATATTCGTAAACAAAAACGTTTTACCGAAGAATTAGGGATTAATAATGTTGTGGTTAGGGACGGTGATGTTATTCGTTTGTATAACGGTAATGTTGATATTGTTAGTCAGATTCCTACCGGCCATTTAGGTGTGGATAGAAACCAAATAACTGACTTAAATTCTCAATTAATTAAAAACCGTAAACGTATCGCATATAATTGTAGCTTGTTTATCAGTGCTTATTTCAATGAAAACTGGCAGCTTGAAGATTTACAGATTGAATCGATTGATATTTTAGAGGAACATGCTTGGATGGATCTATCTACAAAAATTCAACAAGAAATGATAAGAGATATCCCATGCGAGTTGGTTAAGCTTAATTATAAAGAAAAAGCTATAAGTGAATTTATTCGTTCTAAAATTCGCAAATTAGTCTATAAAGCCACAAATATAAAACCGGTGACATTTATGCATTTTTACAAAAAATCAATAGATTTGCAGTAGTGTTACATTGGTATTAATTTTTTTGTCGATACCCCTCAATACACTTGACCATTTATATACAAAATGTTAAGATTAACAATTATGGGGAAATCTTTGGAGAGGTAAGATGAAAAAATATCATGTATTAATGTTGGTAATTAGTTTGTGTTTATATTCACAAATCACAGAAGCTAAAACTACTTTCTTGCCCGATTGGATGGGAGATAAAATTCATGCTCAACGCATGGATTTTGATGGTAATATTAATTATGATGAACCTATGTGCGAAGAAGCCGGAATATATCATCGAGCACCCTCTTGCCCTAATCCTAAGATTTTTGATGAATTTTGTCCTTATGATGACGATTGGATTTCCGAATGTTATTGTCCATCAATTTTTGCTCATACTTGTTCATACCCTTATCGAGGAGATGTTCGCCGTACGGATGGTCGTACCGGTTATGCTAATTGTGATGATAAATGGGTAGCTTGTTGTAATGGCTCATGCCCAGGTAATACATCTTTGTCAGATCCCGGCGGTTGCGGCGGTTCAACAACCAATGATTGCGGTGATACGTGTTATTATCCTTATGAACCTTGTTGTGTACCTCTCGCCGATGAAACAGGTTGTCAATATGGAACAGAAACCTGTTCAGACGGATGTGATGGTTCTCGAATATGTTGTAAAGCTTGTACTCCGCTATCTGATGAAAGTAATTGTAAATATGGTACCACTTCTTGTTCCGATGGCTGCGGAGGAACTAGAGAATGTTGTAGCAGTTGTTCTCCAATGGCTAGTGTAGACGCCTCAACTTGCCAATATGGTACAACTTCATGCCCTGATGGTTGCGGTGGTAGCAGAACTTGTTGCGCCGAATGTACTCCAACCGCCAGCGTAGATGCCGCAACTTGCCCATATGGAACAGAAGATTGTGATGATGGTTGTGGCGGAACACGTAAATGTTGTAAAGGCTGTACCCCACTAACAAAAGAAACAGGATGTTCATATGGCACCAAAAATTGTGATGATGGTTGTGGTGGTACACGTCAATGTTGTAAAACTTGTGCCGATAATGGTGGAACGACAACTTGTAGTGGAGAAAGTTCTGCCGATAAGTGTGCAAATGGTCATTCCGGAACTTGTAAAGATTGTAAAGGCAATACCAAATATATTTGTAATGCAACGCCGTCATGTGTAAAAGGTGGAAGTGCTGCATGTAGTGGAAAATCTAAAAAATCTGAATGTACTTATGGTAGTTCATCAACTTGTAAAACTTGTGACGGAACAACATTGCATATTTGTGATTCTTGTTCAGACACTTGTGATAATGGCACAACCTCATCCAGTTGTACCAGTCCAAAGACTGCAACCAAGTCCGGAAAAACCGAATGTGGAACACAGTGTTATACCTGCTCTTGCCCGAGTGATTATAAATATGCTTGCTCCGGCACCGGTTATAAATCCGGCTCCGGAACAGCCTGCGACAGCAAATACAAATCTTGTAATTGTTCCGATGGCTATGAGTGGAAAGATGGAGCATGTAAGAAAAAAGAAACCTCATGTGGCGATAACGAAGAATTAAAAAATGGAGTATGTGTATGTATTAAGGATTATGTCAAAGTAAGCGGTGTATGTAAGAACAACACCTGTTCTACAAACAACGGACAAAATGCAACTTGTCCGGATGGAAGTAAAGCTAATAAAGCTTATACCAACTCTGCCGGCAACCCTTGCTACCATTGTTCAACGACTCCTACGCCCAAACCGTCAAGTACTTGCACATATACTTATACAGAAAGTAGTTGTACAAGCTCTTGTAAAAATGTCGGTACCGAAAAATGTACTAAAAATGGTACTACTTATTATAAGAGTTGTGGTTCCTCCAAATGTTCAAGTGGACAGCAGTGTTGTAGCGGAACTTGTAAAACATTTAAGGGGTGTTCTGCTTCTTCAAGTAGTTATGTAACTTATACAGATGGACCTTATGATCCTCCTTATTATTGTCATAGTCG
>JAFTNB010000107.1 GCA_017452115.1 Alphaproteobacteria bacterium | reverse complement strand
TTAAGGCGTTTCATCGCTTGAAGTTTCATTTCATCTTCTGACAGAGTACATGGAACAACGACAGCAGCTTCTGTTTGTGTTTCAGGTTCAATGGCGGTAACTTTAACGACATTACCATTACGGATAAATTCAAATAAAATTTCCGCCATTGTTATTAGTCTTTCAAAAATTTATTACTTTTAGGAAAGCCAAACGGAGCTAATTTACCAACTTGACCACGATGTCCGAGCCAACTCATTAAATCTGTTTCAGTACGTATCCCACCGGTACGATTGTAACTAAATCCGTCTTCTTCTTTGAAAATCTGTATATCTGACATACCGCCGTCATTATATTTTTGCAGTGTTACTACCCTACCCCTTGCCATGGTTGGAATTTCTTCAAGTTTGAACACCAGCAATTTGCGATTTTCACCAATAATTGCTGCCATATTACCGGTAATCGGTTTGCAGAAACAAGCAATTTCACCTTCTGCCAAATTCATAATTTTACGGCCGTTACGAGTTTGGGCAAGGATATGATTTTCGTCAACAAGGAAGCCTTTGCCGGTGTTAGAAGCAATCAAATATTGTGTTTTAGCATCAAAAACAAACATTTCGCAGACATTATCATTCATACCCAAATCAACCATTAAGCGTAAGGGTTGACCGAATCCTCGACCGCTGGGAATTTCATTAGCATTAATATTAAAAAACTTACCGGATGTATCAAATAGGATAATTTTATCGGTAGTTTGAGCATGAATTGCTTGTTGAAGTGCATCATCGTCTTTGAATTTGAATTCATCAGTAAGCGGCATATGCCCTTTCATACAGCGTATCCAGCCTTTTTGAGAAAGGATTACGGTAATAGGTTCTTTTTCAACCAAGGCTTCAATTGTAACTTCAATATCATCCGGAGCTTCAGCAAAATCTGTACGGCGGCGACCAAGTGCAGTTTTTTTGCCGAATTTTTCACGGATAAATTTAATTTCTTCACCTATAGCCCGCCATCTTAATTGTTCATCACCAAGCAGCGTTTCAATATCATTTTTTTCAGCACTTAAATCATCAAATTCTTTGCGTATTTCTGTTTCTTCCAATTTGCGTAAATTACGCAATTTCATATTTAAAATTGCTTCAGCCTGATTATCGGTAAGAGCAAATTTAGCGATAAGCATGGATTTCGGTTCGTCTTCTTCACGGATAATACGAATAATCTCATCGAGATTCAAATATGCAATCAAATATCCGGACAATATTTCCAAACGGCTGTTTATCTTATCCAAACGATAATTAGCACGGCGGACTAGAACGTTGTGGCGATGGCGTAAAAATTCGCCTAAAACTTCTTTGATACTCATAACCCGAGGAACACCATCGGAATCAAGAACATTCATATTCATGGCAAAACGAACTTCAAGCTCTGTTTGACGGAACAGGTGTTCCATAAGCATCTTGGCATCTACAGTTCTGTTTTTGGGTTCAAGAACAATTCTTACATCATGTGTGGATTCATCTCGGATATCGTTTAATAGAGGAAGTTTCTTATCAACCAGTAATGA
>JAFTNB010000106.1 GCA_017452115.1 Alphaproteobacteria bacterium | reverse complement strand
ACAAATATAAATAATTTACTATCTTTGATTTTCTCACAAATCGTATTTCTAAAATCATTGATAACTTTTTGTTTTACTTCATATTGTTCAATTTTATCATCAGGATTTATAATTTGAGCTATTTTTTCTAATGTATTTTCAGGTCCTCCAGAACATTCAATAATAAAATTGCTATAATCTTTAATAGATTTTAATATTTCTATACTTTTTTCTTTAAGTATCTCACCTATATCTCTAGGAAATGAATCTATAATTGTTTTTATAAAGGGAACTAGCGGTTCTTTTTCCCAATCTGTATTCCAGGCATTAAAAAAGGCAACTTGATATCCATCTTTTTTTAACTGTTCACGCCACCTGTTCAGAAAAAAAGTTTTTCCCATTCCATATGAAGCATCCACAGAAACAACAAAAGGTTGCTGAGTATCCGCCAGTATACGTGTAAAATCTTCCGCAACTTCTTTACGATTAAGAATATCATCTTTCCAAATATCTTGCGTATCTATTTCTAAATCCTGAATTTTTTGACAAATACTCATATCATTCCCTTTTATTGCTACCAATATCTATTAAATTAACACAAAATTTCATTTGATAAACTTTAATTTATTAGATATTAAAAGCTTTATAAGAATTTCATTGTAATGAGGTAGGAATAACACTCTTTCCTTGAAAAATGTGATTCTGCAGGAAAACTGCGTTCTTGACTTTTATTTTAACAGATAATATAATATCTACAAACAGCAGATAACCGTATTTGGAGATAATATATTGTCTTTTATATTGAAATCACAGCAAGAGGTTATGCAAGAGATTGCAACCAGAGCCAAAGGCAAGCGTTTGGAGCAAAATCTGACACAGGAAGGTTTGGCTTTGCGTTCCGGAGTTAGTTTAGGGAGCATCAAGCGTTTTGAACGAACCGGTGAGATTTCGCTTAAATCGCTGATTGATATTGCTTTGGCTTTAGGCAGTTTGGAAGATTTTGACGCCTTATTTGCAGACAATGCGCCACGAGGCAGTTTGTTTGAAAACAAAGACGAGAAAAAGCGCAAACGGGGGAGCGTTAAATGAGACTGAATGTTTTTTTGAACGCTTACGGCAAGCGGCATTTTGTTGGTGTTTTAGAGGAACAGGCTCCTCGTATCTTTTTTGAATATTCGCAGGAGTTTATTGCAACCGGAATAAATTTATCACCGTTTATGCTTCCGCTCAAATCGCAAATATTTGAAGATACCAAACAAACCTTTGACGGGCTTTTCGGTGTATTCAATGATAGTTTGCCCGATGGCTGGGGCTGTTTGCTTTTAGACCGGCAATTACAAAAGAAAGGCTTAAGCCTGCAACAAATCACGCCTTTGCAGCGTTTGTCCATGATTGGACTTAATGCTATGGGCGCGTTGGAATATGAACCGATTACCGAAAATGATAGCGAATTTGTCGGCAATATCGAACTGGATTCACTTTGTTTGGAAGCTAATCATATTCTGGCAGGCAAGAGTTCGGAAGTACTTGATAAGCTTTTAACGCTTAACGGCTCATCCGGTGGAGCTCGCCCAAAGATTGTAGCTTGGGTTTCAGATGATAAGCAAAAACTGATTCACGGGAACTTGGCTCATCAAGGTTATAGGCCGTGGCTGATTAAGTTTGCGTCATCTCTTGATAATAAGAACATCGGTGCGCAGGAATATGTTTATTCAAAGATTGCCAAAGACGCCGGTATTGAAATGCCGGAAACGCATTTATTCCCCTCCCAAACCTGTATTGGTCATTTCGGAGTCAAACGTTTTGACCGGATCGGCACGGAAAAAGTGCATATTCATACGGCTTGCGGTTTATTGCACGCCAGTCACCGAACATCAAGCATTAACTATGACGCTTTATTAAAATTAACCTCAATACTCACCAAGGACATCCGGGAAGTTGAGAAAATGGTACGGCTGATGATTTTCAATGTCAAAGCAGGCAACAAAGATGACCATAGTAAAAATTTCTCTTTTATGCTGGATAGAAACAATAACTGGAAAATGACGCCGGCATATGATTTAACCCCGTCGCAGGGTATCAACGGCGAACAAACTTCTATGGTAAACGGCAAAGGAACGAATATCACCGACAGCGATTTGATTAAAACTGCCGCACCTTTCGGATTTTCGGAAAAGAAGGTCGCCATTATCATCGAACAAACAGACGATGCATTGGCAAATTATGGCAAATATATGAAAGAGCTCGGCGTAAAGTAGGAAACCGGAGCAAATGTTAAACTTTATTGCCTATCCGAACAAAGTTTAACATTTTGCCATGCAGGCTTTGGACAGCAATTTCAAAACTCTATATTTTTCAATGGCTACAGAGAAAATGTTAAAGAATATGTATTCTTTGATATTTTTCTCAAGTAATAATTTTTAGTTCTATGTGGGATACATTATCTTGACATACTGTATTCTGTGGGATACAATCACTATATAACATAATGAAAGGAAAAAAAGCATGCCTGTGATTGCAAGATTTTATGGTTTAATCATTAAGATGTTTTTATTGGGAGCTGAACATAATCCTCCTCATATTCATGTTGTTTATGGTGAGCATAACGCAACATTTGAAGTTCAAAATGCTTTAATGACCGAGGGTGATT
>JAFTNB010000105.1 GCA_017452115.1 Alphaproteobacteria bacterium | reverse complement strand
AGGAGCTGTTAATACGGATTTAATAGTAACGGCACATACCGAGCTGGGGTTAACCTCATCAAATTCTGCTGCAATATATTGTAATGAATATAGTACGGCAGGAACAAATGCCGGTGATTGGTACTTGCCGGCTGCCGGTGAGGTATATGACTATATATATAGCAATTATGACACTCTAAAACCTATGACATCTTTTCAGTACTATATATGGTCTTCAACAGAAGCTGGTAAGATGTTTGCTCGATGCATAGATCCTGAGAATGGAATTATAGATTATGAACTGTTTCAAAAATCCGCAGGACTTAGTACTATTTGTTTCCTTAATATTAGTTAAAAATACTAACACAAAAGCCGGTTTTGGTATTGTAAAACTTGGTTTGACAATGGTGAGCTGAAGCAATTTTATGCACTATTGCCAAACCTAAGCCGCTACCTTTAGCCGTTTGTCCGGACGGACGATAAAA
This sequence comes from Alphaproteobacteria bacterium, assembly GCA_017452115.1. Taxonomy (GTDB): domain Bacteria; phylum Pseudomonadota; class Alphaproteobacteria; order RF32; family CAG-239; genus MGBC133411. Next base: position 2,891 of record JAFTNB010000105.1, on the reverse strand, counting down.
TCGTTGTCCAAGTTTAGATAATTGCTCTTCATCAACCTTAATACCGGAATTACATACCGATAAACTTTGATTATTTAATTTTATTTCTATTTTTGCACCGTTTGGACTATATTTAACAGCATTATCCACTAAATTACGCAACATGAGAGAAATAAGAAACGCATTACCTTGAGTGAGAAAAGCGGCTTTGGTAAATTTGTTTTGAATATTTATCTGCTTGGCGGATATTTCCGATTTATATTCATCAATAATTTGCTGAATAAGCTGCTGCCAATTTAAAATCTCCGGTTCAAACACTTCCCCGCTTTCAATACGAGATAATATCAATAATTGCTCAACCAAGCGAGAAGAACGTGCAATTCCTTGCTCCAGTTTACGAAAAGAATCAGACAATGCATGCGGCTTATCAGCAGTCATTTCAGCAACTTCCAATTGAACTTTCAAGGCGGTTAAAGGACTGCGTAATTCGTGCGCCGCATCGGCAATAAAACTACGTTCACGAGTTATCATACCATCAATTTTTTTCAACAGATGGTTAACTGCTCTGGTCAATGGTTTTATTTCGCTAGGAATATCGGTTTCGTTTAATGGAGATAAATCACTATCATGACGATTTTGGAGATTTTTTGCCAATTTATTTAAGGGACGAAATTCGATAGTCAACACCCACATCATTGCTATCAGCATTAAAAACAGACCGATAATCCAAGGTATCATAAACTCTTCAAACATTTCTTCAACAATTTCATTACGATAATCAAGCTCTTGCCCAACAGCAATGATAAAATTTTTATCCGTAGACATAACACGGATAACCCGCCATTTTTCTTTACCTATCCGTTCCGTACTAAAGCTACTGTTACGACCGAATGGGGAAAAATATTTTCCATATTTATTATCGTGAAAAATACGATTACCAATATTATCAAAAACAGCAAAACCTATCGCCTCATCTTCTTCATCCGCATTATGTACGGATTTGATAATTTGATTGCTGATTTGTTGTGTATATTCAGAAACATCATCCCAATCAGTAGAAGAAAGCCCTCGAGCAAGCGAAAGTTGATAGGTATCAAAAAATTCAGCAACTTTTTCTTGACATTCTTTCCACGATAAAACTCCGGCAACGGTAAAAACTACTAATGCAATTGCAATAGCAGATAGCATAAGCCTTATACGCAGATTGAGTTTTTTCATTTAGTCCTCCAAGATATAACCGATTTTATTAACCGTGCGGACAACATCTTTGCCTAATTTCTTGCGAAGGTGATGAATATGCACTTCTACAGCATTGCTTGATACGTCGTCCTCCCAAGAATACAGCTTGTTTTCAATAGTTTCTTTGGATAATATTTTATTCCTATTTAACAGCAATAATTCTAAAAGCGCAGTTTCTTTAGGGGAGAGAATAACCTCACCGTTATTGATAAAAGTTTTACGAGTTTGCGGATTAAAAGTAATATTTTTATAGCTGATTTCAGGCTTTATAACGCAACTGCTACGACGCAGCAAAGCATTTAGGCGTGCTTGAACTTCTTTTAGGGAAAAAGGTTTACTCAGATAATCATCAGCACCACTATTTAGTCCGAGAATACGCTCATCAACATCACCTCGAGCAGTAAGAATCAGTACAGGTGCCATTTGCCCACGATTACGCCAATCTTTGAGAATTGACAAACCGTCACGCTCCGGTAATCCTAAATCGAGGACAACAGCATCATATGGCGTTTGCAGCAAAGCTTCATGCCCATCATTGCCACCGGTAAACCAGTCAATTGTAAAGCCGAGTTTTTCCAATCCTGTTTTAAGACCGTCACCAATAAGGCTATCATCCTCGATTAGTAATATACGCATAGTCCGTGTTTCTTATTTTAAAGTTACTGTTTCAACATCAACTTCGGTTTCTTCAAGCATACCTTTGTCGAGTTCTCCAACAATGACAATTTCGGTTTCCGGAGTAGCATTAACACCGTTCCACTCTTCATCATCAATTTCGATTATAATTGTTCCGGTTGCATCTTTAAACAAATATTTTTCATCTCCCAAGCTTTTTTGAATTTTACCGCTGATTTTTACCGGTGCATCATCAGGAAGAGTTAAAGCCTCGGAAATAGTAATCATATCAATCCCCGGTCCTTGAAATCCACCGGCAGCGGGGGCTTGTTGTGCAAAAGAATTACCGGTCAAACCAAGTACTAAAGCCAATGATGTTGCGCCAAGAAGTTTTTTCATGTGTTTTCTCCTAATAAAATTAAAGGTTGAACTTGTTTACAGCTTTAGTTCATCATTGCAAACTTAAGGAACGCTTAAGGCATATAAAAAATTTTATACTTTATACAATATATGTATATATACTGTATTATCAAGGTTTGAAAAACAAGTATTGCATTGTAACTTTTTTAATGATAGTTTATCTTTGCCATGGAGGATAAAATGAATCTTAAATGTATTAAATGCGGCGGTAATAAAATTATCAAAAACGGCCATGTGTTCGGGTGGCAGCGTTATAAATGCAAAAGTTGCGGCTATCAATTTACCAAGATGACCGATGCGGGCAAACCTTTATTTATCAAATTAATGAGTCATGGGCTGTATGTATCAGGATTATCAATGCGAGAAATTGCCCGAATCGTGGGTGTAACCGCACAATCAGTATCTCGTTGGATACGGAAATGGCAACCATTGTATATGGAAGATATTGGCGGAAAATCAACAATATATTCCGCAACAAAAGAAAATTTGACTGATTGTTTAAATATTAAAGACAATTAAGAACTTTTAGTCAGTTCGATGATATTACCATCCGGAGCAAAATATAATATTGTCATTCAAATACCACCGCATTTACGCAAACATTAATAAAGTTACATTATTTTTTTTAAGCTTGATTT
>JAFTNB010000104.1 GCA_017452115.1 Alphaproteobacteria bacterium | reverse complement strand
CTCACAAGAAGTTTCAGTATAACCGATTGATGCACAATCCGGCGCCGGCGTACATTCCGCATGTGCCATATTTGTCATAGTCAAACTTGACACGAGTATCCACATCATAATTGTCATGCCTCGCTTTCGTAAGAAAACGTCAAGGCATCTACAAATTAATATATATTTCCTCATCTTATAGCTCCAATTATAAGAATTAACCCTAATTAGAACTATATCATATCTTTTTCTTAATGTAAACACTTAATAGAAAATAGGAACGCGAATTTGTATAAAAAAATATCTCTAAACCTACATTTAGAGATATTCTTGCTGTTAAATTTAACCTTTAATTCAAATCAGCTAATTCTTTTAATACAAATTTCCCATCCTTACGAATTAACACATCATCGAACCAGATTTCACCACCTCCATGTTCAACATCTTGCATTTGCACTAAATCCCAGTGAATAGCCGATTTATTACCATTATTTGTTTCATCTTCATACGAATTTCCTATAGCCATATGGAATGAACCGCCAATTTTTTCATCAAATAAAATATCAAGCATAGGTCTGGTAATTTGATTATTAACTCCCAAAGCAAACTCACCCATATACCGTGCCCCTTCATCAATATTTAAAATTTTCTGGAATTTCTCATCATTAACTTGCGAATGTCCTTCAATAATTTTGCCATTTTTAAAAACTAAACTAATATTAGAATATACAGTTCCCAAATATGAAGTATCCGTATTAAACTGTACCACACCATTAATAGAATCCTTTACCGGAGCTGTATAAACTTCGCCGTCCGGAACATTTAATTTTCCATCACAAATCACAGCTTTCAATCCGGCAATAGAAAATTCCAAATCTGTATTAGGTGCAATAATTCTAACTTTTTTCGTTTTATCCATCAACTTTTTGAGAGGTTTCATCGCCTTACTCATTTTTGCATAATCAACCAGACAAGCATCAAAATAGAAATTTTCAAACTCTTCCAAGGGCATTTTTGACATTGCCGCAAACGCAGCATTGGGATAACGCATTACGCACCACTTTGTTTTTGGTACTCTAATTTCGGAATGTACCGGATTCCAATAATATTTCATATAGGCATTCATTTTATCTGCACTTACTGAAGACAATAAGAATAAATCATCATTCCCTCTCACCCCAACATATGCCTTCGATGTTGACATCAACTGCTTATGCACTTCTGCCAATGCTTTAAGTTGTACAATCGAAGCATTTTCAATAAACTCTTTTTGTAATGACTGATCATTAAAATAATAAAAAGGTACACCCCCGACTACTGTTGATACCTTCACCAATTCTTGCATAAAAGGTAATGTAGATACCCCAATAGCTTCAATATAAATTTGTTCCCCTTTTTTTAAACACACAGAATTTTTAATAATATTTTCAGCTAACTGCACTATTCTTTCGTCTTTATGCATATTTAATCTCCCTAATCAAATTATAAACTCGGCGCAATTCTTTTTCCACTTGCGTTTCATTATATATGTTATCTGTAATATATATAGGATTTTTCACCAATAAATCATTAATTGCTTCATCAATTTTCAAATAAACAGTTATATTTATCGGCAATCTCTGCAAAGCAATAACTTTCATCACACCGGCAGCAATTGCTGATTTTTGCCGATTTTCAGCCACAATTATTTTTTCTGTAGAATTATCACTTCCTTTCCACACCAGTCGTAATAAATTGCCCCCGCAATCCTTAAACCCAAGTCCCAAATATTCCAAACGCTTAATTTCAAAAAAATACTGTTCCAACTGATATTGCCCATCCGGTTCATTATATAAATCTTTTGTAAAACGAATAGCATTAGCTAATGCAGCATAATCTTCAAATTCTTTTTGAGCTTTACCAAACTTATCCGTAAAAAAAACAATTGCTTCCAATTTAGGATATTCTTCCGATTTCATTGTTTTATATTTATCAAAGCGATAATCCGCCAGTATAATTCCCAATGCTGTTTGGCAAATTGTTTCCTCCGAACAAGCATTGGCATCAATCATCAACTGCTCGCACTTATAGGCATATTCAGCCCACAAACTACGTCCATAAGCCTCATAATCAGCAACTTTTTGCATACTAATATCAGCACACATATTTTCTTTGGGCTTAAAAACAATCATTACCATCAGATTCCTCCATTTTCACTCTTTACAATATCGCCGGATAAGTATAAAAAGAGTAAATCATGACTAATATATATAAACCGACATCACAAAACATCACTAAAGCCGCCCACATTATTCAACAAGGCGGTCTTGTTGCTATGCCAACCGAAACCGTATACGGTTTAGGCGCTAACGTTTACAATCCGCAAGCTGTTGCCAATATATTTGCGGCTAAAGGTCGTCCGTCTTTCAACCCTTTAATCTCTCATATTGCAGAAATTGATTTTCTCAAAACCTACGCTCAAACCGATGAACGAGTTATCAGTTTAGCCCAAAAATACTGGCCCGGACCTCTGACTTTTGTCTTACGGCGCTTTAATCACGATACAAATGCTGCTCTTGACTTAGCCTGTGCCGGTTTAAGAACAGTTACGGTACGCATGCCTAATCATCCCGTTGCTTTGGAATTAATCAAAAAAAGCGGCGTCCCGATTGTTGCTCCTTCTGCTAACAAATCTCAAACTATTAGTCCGACAACTGCGCAACATGTTTATGATAGTTTGGGAGAAAATATCGATATAATTTTAGACGGCGGTGCTTGCCAAGTCGGTGTAGAATCTACGATTATTGACATTACAGGAAAAGATATTGTACTGCTCCGAGCCGGCGGAATTAGTGTTGAAGAACTGGAAGAATTTCTCAACGAAAAAGTTTTGATTTCCAATGGTAATCCTAACTTACCCAGTTCCCCCGGACAAATGCTCAAACACTATGCCCCACAACATACATTACGTATTAACGTGGAACAACCAAAGCCGGAAGAATTTTTTATCGGTTTCGGAAATACAAACGGGGCTCATATAAACCTCAGTCCGAATGGTGACGTTAAAGAAGCGGCTGCTAATCTTTTTGCTTATATGCGTTATGCCGATTCTAGGCAAGGATTCAGCGGTATTGCCATATCCCCTATTCCCAATACAGGATTAGGAATGGCAATTAATGATCGTATTCGCCGTGCCGCATATAAAAAATAATTTTTCGAATATTATATACTCAACATAAACTTTGAGCCACATTGAAAAAAACTAAACCATCCATATATCACTAGCACCGAAAACAATTCGGATTTCAAAAAATCAAGCAAAAGGAAATACTCAAATGTTACAAGGTGAAATCAAATGGTTTAATAACAAAAAAGGTTACGGCTTTATTCGTCAAGAGCAAAGCGATAAAGATATATTTGTGCACATTACCGCATTGGAAAAAAGTGGTATTCGCAATGTTAGTGACGGTCAAAAAGTCAGCTTTGAAATCATCAATGACCGAGGCAAGCAAGCTGCCGGCAATATTCATTTACTGCAATAAAAAAACAAATACTCCGCAATCTTAATCGAACTGCGGAGTATTTTTTTATGCTAATTATCGCCAATACGCAGCGCTTCAATGAATGCACTTTGCGGAACTTCTACTTTGCCGAACTGACGCATGCGCTTTTTACCTTTTTTCTGTTTATCCAACAACTTACGCTTACGAGTAACGTCACCGCCATAACATTTTGCCGTAACATCTTTCCGCATTGCCGAAATAGTTTCTCGTGCTACAATACGTCCGCCGATTGCTGCTTGAATCGGTATTTTAAACAAATGCCGTGGTATTAAATCTTTCAAACGTTCACAAATCTGCCGTCCTCGGCTCTCTGCTTCACTACGATGGCATAAGAACGCTAATGCATCTACTTGTTCTTCATTAATTAAAATTTGCACTTTTACCAAATCCGATTCTGCATATCCGGTTAATTCATAATCAAAACTGGCATATCCGCTGGTAATGGATTTCAACCGGTCATAAAAATCGAATACAATTTCATTAAGCGGCAAATTATATACCAACATCGCACGACTGCCGGCATAAGTCAGTTCTACTTGTTCACCTCGGCGTTCAGTACAAAGTTTGAGAACAGCTCCGAGATAAGTATCAGGAACTAAAATTGTTGCCTTAACCCAAGGTTCTTCTATTGATTTAATTTGCGTCACATCCGGCATATCTGCAGGATTATGAAGCGTTATTTGCGAACCATCAGTCATATTGATTCGATAAGCCACAGAAGGAGCGGTTGTAATAATATCCAAATCAAATTCTCTATCCAAACGTTCTTCAATAATCTCCATATGCAGCAAACCTAAAAATCCACAGCGAAAACCCAAGCCCAATGCCGCTGAATTTTCATTTTGATATTCAATACTGGCATCATTAAGCTTAAGTTTAGCCAATGCATCTTTAAGATTATCATATTCGCTGCTGTCAACCGGAAAGATTGAACAAAACACCACCGGAACAGACGGTTTAAAACCTTTTAATGGTGCTGCACAAGGAACTTTATTATCAGTTATTGTATCACCGATACTACAATCACTCACACTTTTAATACTTGCTGTAATAAAACCTACTTCCCCAGGGTACAGCGCCTCAATATCTTGCATTTTAGGGGTAAATATACCCACCTTATCAACCAAATATGTACTATTATTACTCATCATCCGAATTTGTGTTTTACGCTTTAATACCCCATCATGGACACGGACTAAAATAATCACCCCTAAATACGGATCATACCAACTGTCAATCAACAATGCCTTAAGCGGAGCATTTACATCACCTTTTGGTGCAGGAAGACGATTTACTATTGCTTCCAATAAATCCGGTACTCCAAGTCCGGTTTTACCCGACGTTTCAACTGCATCAGAAGTATCAAGTCCAATCACATCCTCAATTTGTTGTTTAACTCTATCCGGCTCCGCTGAGGGTAAATCAATCTTATTTAGTACTGGAATAATTTCATGATTATTATCTATCGCCAAATAAACATTCGCCAGTGTCTGGGCTTCCACCCCTTGAGTAGCATCCACTACCAAAACCGATCCTTCACAAGAAGCCAAAGAACGAGAAACCTCATAAGAAAAATCCACATGCCCCGGAGTATCAATCAAATTAAGCTGATAAGTTTTATTGTCTTTCGCCGTATAATTAAGCCGCACTGTCTGTGCTTTAATTGTAATGCCTCGCTCACGTTCAATATCCATTGAATCCAAAACCTGCTCCTGCATCTCACGAGATTGCAGACCTCCGCAATATTCAATCATTCTATCAGCAAGCGTAGACTTGCCGTGATCGATATGTGCAATAATTGCAAAGTTGCGAATTGAATTTAAATCAGTACTCATATTTTTTACCCATACTTAATATTATTTTTTATGAAAATAAATTAATTTTTAGTAATAGGCAATATATATTGATTGAGAAAAT
>JAFTNB010000103.1 GCA_017452115.1 Alphaproteobacteria bacterium | reverse complement strand
TGATTTGGATACTACTCTTGGGGATGAGCATAGAGTTAATCTCCCTCATCCAGAAATTTTTGCGGCGCTTAAAGCTGGTGAAGATTTGCTGTTGAATGATGGAAATATTGTATTGCATGTAGAAGAATGTAATCGTTCTATGGCTCGGACAAGAGTAGTTGTCGGGGGGGTACTTTCCGGTCATAAAGGCGTTAATTTACCCAATACTCAATTGCCGATTTCGGCGATTACACCTAAAGATGAAAAAGATATGAAATTTGCTCTCAAACTAGGTGTAGACTGGATTGGCATGTCTTTTGTGCAAAGTGCTGAAGATGTAAGACGGGCTCGTAAACTTATTAAAGATAAAGCATGGTTGATTTCTAAGCTTGAAAAGCCTAGTGCAATTGATGAGTTGGATGAGATTGTCCAGCTTTCGGATGCAATTATGGTGGCTCGTGGTGATTTGGGAGTAGAATGCCCGTTACCGACGGTTCCAGTTTTGCAGAAAAGAATCGTTAATGCTTGTCGGAAATATGCTCGTCCGGTTATTGTTGCAACACAAATGCTCGAATCGATGATTAATAATCCTACTCCAACTCGAGCTGAAGTGTCCGATGTGGCAACTGCAGTGTATGATGGGGCGGATACAGTTATGCTTTCAGCAGAAACTGCTGCCGGTAAATATCCTGTGGAGGCGGTAACAATGATGCGTGATATTATTATTCAAGTGGAATCTGATCCGTTGTTTAATAACTTTATGCAGAGTATGCGTAAATCTCATTGTTGTGATAATGAAGCAGATGCAATTACTTATGCGGCTTCGGATATTCCCTCGGTATTGAAAAATGTAGCTGCAATTGTAACTTATACAACCTCAGGGTTTACTACTTTACTGACTGCGCGTGAACGTCCGAATCTACCGATTATTGCAGTGACTCCAAGTATTGAAGTTGCGCAAAAAATGGCTATTGTGTGGGGAGCAAAAAGTTTTGTAAATAAGGAAACTTTTAAGAGTTTTGATAATGTAGAAAATGTTGCGGTTAAGTTGGCTAAAGAAAATGGTTTTGCGAAATCTGGCGACTATATTATTGTAACAGCCGGTTTCCCCTTAAATAAAAAGGGACGGACTAATTTATTGCATACTATTTGTGTTCCTTAAAAAATTGTAGCATGCAATATCTGGAGCAAAAATTAAAATTTTTGCTTGAGTGGGTTTATGTTGTTTATTCCTTAAAGATAAGTTTTTAGTTGATAGCGAGGAGACAACTGACTGAGTTAGCGTTACCCTTACTGGTGTTGGCGCTCATGCGGTCGTCATAGGAATGCACGTACCAAGCGGTGCTGTAAGACTTCTCGGACGAAGACCAAAAATATGCAGAGCCAAATGTCCAGCCTATGGTTGTCATAGCAGTATTAATCGCGTTATAGTTGCATATACATAGCTATACAACTCACCAGCTGTCGGTGTACATTCTGCATGTGCTGTACTTGATAATAAACAAAATAGTATTGTTATGCCTATTTTTCTGTCTTGCAGAAAAATTCTAGGGATATTCCGATTATTTCTTTTCTCTAATTCGTGGATCGCTTGACCTCGGTTATCACCTCGGAGCGATGACAATAAAGGGAAATCGGCTCGGAGCGATGACAAATAATTATAACAGTCATCCTCGGACTTGTTCCGAGGATCTATGGATACTCGTGTCAAGCACGAGTATGACATAAAAGAAAAATTGCACGAGTATGACGAAGAAGAAAATTTACCCGAGTATGACAATAAGGTAGAAGTCATTCTCGAACACTCATTTTTTATCGTTATTCTCGGACACACATTTTTTATAGTCATTCTCGGACTTGTTCCGAGAATCCACGTTGTGGCGCGAAGGGAACAACTAGCGTGAGCTAGTTGGGGATTGCGCCTGCGCAATCTTTGTGTTATACATAAAGCATGAAGTTCAAAAAGCAGACAAATTGTGTTTACTCCTGTTGGTATCATCTGGTATTTACGACCAAATATCGGCGAAAAATTTTTACGCCCGGCGTATGGGATTATTGTGAAAAGAAATTTAAGGAAGTAACAAGGCATCACCCACCAATAGAAATAAGAGAAATAAATCATGATAGAGATCATGTTCACTTACTTGTATCAATTCCACCAAAGATGGCAGTGGGTGATGCCGTAAGGTTACTTAAAACCAATACAAGCCGGGCGCTGATGAGATATTTTAATTTTTTACAAAAGATGTACCATGTAGACAGAGGTATTTGGTCTGATGGCTATTTTGTGAGTACAACAGGAGTAAACACAAATATAGTTCAAAAGTATATAGAGCATCAAGGGAAAGAAGATTGCGCACAAGCGGAGCTTGACTTCAAATGAACCCTAATCCTAGCCGGCGTAAGCCGGTAGTTGTTTAGTTAAAGCCTCTGGATACTCGGGATAAACCCGAGTATGACAACAACTTAAAAGTCATGACTATTTTTTATAAAGCAAAAAATTCAAGGCATCTACAAATTAGCATATATTTCCTCATCTAATAGCTCCAATTATATAAATTTCCTCTAATTAGAACTATATCATATATTTCATCAAATTTAAACACTTAATGGGAGCCATACAAGAAGATTTGTATAAAAAAAATCCCCAGAGATGGCAGTCTCTAAGGGATTACTTTCTTGGAGAAGAAAATTTTTTAATTAGATGTGGGCGATAAATTTGTTACCTTGTGTCAACCATTGTGATAAATAATTAGTAGAAGCAGGTGTTTCCTTTTCGGCATTAGTATTATGTTTTAACACCATAATTTTTTTAATATTATCTTCTACTCTTTGTGGTAATGGGGTATCAGCATGGATATATACACTTACACTACTGTAACCACCTAATGTTTCTCGCACATTATAGGTTTTGCTTGATCTATCAACCATTTTTCCATTTATTTCATCAAGTACACCAATGTGTCCATGAGGACGTACGCCGCTTTT